>RXIJ01000046.1 GCA_004212095.1 Methanosarcinales archaeon
CTTCAATGGTGTTTATTGATATTATTTTGTATTATCGAAATAAACAGTTATCAACTGAGTGATTTCGCTCTTTCTGGTGTGGACAATTAATTATTTAATGAGCCACGACATAATTTAGTACGGTGAATGGTTTTGATACGTGTACTTGCCACAGGGACTTTTGATATTTTACATCCGGGACACATAACATACCTTCGTGAATCCAGGAAACTTGGTGATGAACTGTATGTTATCGTAGCACGTGAAAGTATGATTTTACATAAACCGAAACCATTTCTTCCGGAAGAACAGCGCTTGAAGGTGGTAAAAGCACTGAAAGTTGTTGATTATGCAGTGCTTGGGGATGCAATTGATATGTTAAAACCATTAGAAGAAATACAACCAGCCATTATAACACTTGGCTATAATCAGCATTTTAAGGAAGAAGAACTATCAGAAAAGTTGAAAAAAAGAGGAATTCATGCTAAAATAGTACGGATTAAAAACTTTGAAGAATGCGGGTTGTGCAGCACAAGGGCAATAGTACAACACATACGATGATTGTGGATGCAATCTTATGGCCACTTTTATGAAATCCTCTATTCTGCCTGTGCTTGTACGTGTTCAACCATACTTTTGAATATTTTAATCCCATCACTGCTTCCGAGTATTTGTTCCGAAGCACGTTCCGGATGCGGCATCAGTCCAAGGACATTTTTGTTCTGGTTTAGTATGCCTGCAATATTCTCTTTTGAACCATTTGGGTTAGCGGTGTCTGTGGTTTTGCCCTTCTGGTCTACATATCGTAGTGCTGCCTGTAAATTGTATTCAAGCCTGGTTAAGGTGCTCTCGTCTGCGTAGTAGCTTCCCTGGATGTGTGCAATAGGAATCTTGATTAGTTCGCCTTCTTTGAATTTACTGGTGAAGGGTGTGTTGTTGTTTTCTATTCTTAGCTGTGTCTGGGTGCAGATGAATTTAGGGTATCTGTTTAGCATGAGTGCGCCCCCAAGGAGTTTTGATTCAGTCAGTACCTGAAAGCCGTTACAGATGCCAAGTACCAGTTTTCCTTGAGCTGCCATCTGTTTCACCTCTTGCATAATGGGTGTACGTGCTGCAATGGCACCCGCCCGCAGATAATCGCCATAGGAGAAGCCTCCGGGTATTATAACACCATCATAGTTTACCAGTCTTTCTTTGTACCAGATAAGGTCTGCCTGTACTCCAACAACGTTATTTAGTACGTAGTGTACGTCGTAATCACAGTTGCTGCCCCCAAATTGTATAATTGCAAACTTCATGGGTTCACACCACTGTTACTGCGATCGTGTAGTCATGGATTACCGGGTTTGCAAGCAGCCGTTCACACATCTGTTTTGCAGTATTTTCTGCATCGTTTTCTGTTTCCGCATCAATTGTTACCTGTATTTTTTTTGCAAGTTTAAGTTTTCTGGTTTTAAATCCGATGCGTTCGAGGGATTGTTTTATCGCGGCTGCCTCCGGATCAAGCATACCTCCTTTTAGTTGTATATTTATGTCAAGTGAGTATTGCATAGTTATTTCACAAACGACTTCTTGTTAGATAAAAGCTTGGAACTATTATTAATTTGGGATGCAAAATTTTATCGACCCACGATGGCGAGTTCTTCTTTATTCCTATGAAAAACTTGGATCGCTCATAAAACGTAGGGGCTATGTTCAAATTTGACATGTTTTGGCTATAGTATTTCCATTCTCTTCATACATTTCCCTGTTCACAATCGTTCTCAATTACTCATCTCTTGAATTTTAGGATCTCATCAAGTGTCACTTCATGCATGAGGCAACGACTCATGAGGGTTTGAATATCGATGATCCGACTCTATGATTAAGTTTAACTGGGTTACAAACCGTTTACCACACTTTTTGCAGAGATATCTCCTCACAGAGCTTTTACAATCTCCAAACTCACCCAGTATCAGATTTCGCTCCCATAACTCCTGCCGAATCACATAATAAGATCCACAATATGGACAAATCGGATTAACAAGTTCAAAATAATTATCTGCTAGAGAACCAATCCCTTATTCACATGATACGGTTTATTATCCATCGAAAATCACTCTGCTATGATCTTTTCCTGTTCCTAAGTACCGTTAGAAAAATCATACAAGAGAAGCTGAATTTGCGAGATGTTTGTTTTCAAAGTAGATAACATTGTAACATTCATTGTACTTACTTTATTTTCCTTATACATAGATTTTTCGATTCATTTTTCGATAAAAACGTGAATTGTAGGACAAAATCAGATTTAAAAAGAAGATACGGGTGTTCCAACATGGATCTTTCTATAATGAGCACCAACACCTGTAGAGTTTACGACCCCTTGAAGGCAAGGTTAAAGAGAGGGCTATGAATATGTTGAATGATCGAATCGTGATAGTGGTAGGATACCATGATTTAGGTGAGTTTGATGTTATCCCAGTGCTATTTGATGAAGCCCATCCTCGAAAAATTATATGGCTTATAAATAATGAGATTGAACCTATTATTGAAAATAAGATAGAGGTCAGACAATATATACACGTTAAAGCAGATGTGGACGAATTTTTTTAAAAACGTCTATGAGAAGGCAAAAAAAGGGAGAAATCACAATTAGAACTTGATGAATGGTGGATTACTGATTATTCAAGTCTATCACCGGAATTCATAAAATATCGCAAAAACAATCCGAACGGCTACGAAACTTGTAGGGTCTAACGAAAATTTAATTCATGCCGGGATAGACCCCCTAAGTTGCAGCCTGGAAAACACCTCTGCAGTCTCCCTGTTCATATCCTCAATCGCAAACTCTGCATTCGCTCCCCTGCCATAAACCAATCGAGTATTCATAAAAAATATATGCTTCGAGTGAGTCTTAGTTGCATTAATGGATGTATTAATATTTGATCCTTACTCTGGTGCAAGCGGGGATATGATTGTTAGCGCTTTAGTAGACCTTGGTGCAGACCCTGAAGTTGTGGTTGGTGTGATGGAATCTGCTGCCAGTGTTGAAATAGATGTATCCACAGTGAAAAAATCAGGAATTAGTGCAGTTAGGACAACAGTCACTCAACAACACCAGAAACACCGCACATACGCAGAAGTAAAACAACACATCAATGAGTTGAGCATCACACCAGGAATAAAAGCTGACGTTCTCAGTGTATATGAAATACTTGCAAAGGCAGAATCCACAGTGCACGGACATCCAGGAGAGGCTCATTTTCATGAGGTTGGGTGTGACGATGCCATAGCAGATATCGTAGGAGCATGTACAGCAATAGATATTCTTAAGCCAAAGTACATATACTGCAATCCAATATCAACAGGTACTGGCTTTGTTAGCATAAATCATGGTACTTACCCACTACCATCACCAGCCACACTTGAGATACTTAAAAATACACAACTAACAATCCGGCAAACATCTATTCAAGGAGAATTGCTAACCCCAACGGGAGCTGCCCTGCTTTCTCATTTCACAAATGAGCATGGTCCGCTGCCACCAGTAACAATACGCAGGATTGGGTATGGTTCCGGAAAACATGAATATGAGCATCCAAACCTTCTTCGAGCAATTATTGCTGAAGTGGAAGACAATCTCACGCCTGATGCTATTGAAGTTATTGAAACAAATATCGATGATGTTACAGGAGAGGTATTGGGAAACCTCATAGATAAGCTGCTTGAAGAGGGTGCAAAGGATGTTTGCATTATACCTACCACCACTAAAAAAAACAGATGTGGACACATCGTACAGGTAATTGCAAAACCATCAAATTCCCCACACCTTGCAAAAACAATCATAGAAGAGACAGGCAGTCTTGGCGTACGAATCACACCGGCAAAACACCGGCTTACTGCCAGACGAACGATAAAAAAAATACAAATACTAATAAACAACAAGCAATATACAGCGGGTGTGAAGATTGCAACAGACCTGCATAAGCGCATCCTCGATGTATCAGCAGAGTTTGATGACTGTAAGAAAATAGCAAAAACAACTGGCATTCCCGTAAAGCACATACTGCGAAGGGTGGAAGAAGAAGGCTGGAAACAACACAACAGGACAAAAACGCCATAGTGTAGAGAAAGTTTTAAATTAGATCAGGATGTTGGGAGATGGACGCATCTTCAGTGATCTATTCAATATCTTGTATGAACACCTAATGATGAGTTGCATATTTGTGCACATGCCCTTTTATATATGGGCTCGTAGCTCAGTTTGGCAGAGCACCTGGCTTTTAACCAGATGGTCGTGGGTTCAATTCCCATCGAGCCCGTTTCTGCTATAGGAGGAAACCTAAGTAAGATGAAAGAATTTAGTTTGTTAAACCATGATATGATCTCCAATCATGAAATATTGAGTGATGAAGAGCTTGCAATGGTTCTGGAAAAATACAACATTAAAAAAGAGCAACTTCCAAAAATTAAAACTGTCGATCCTGTTGTAAAAGAAATAAAAGCGAGTTCTGGGAATGTGATTAAAGTAACCAGAAAAAGTGCAACAGCAGGTGAAGCAACCATATATAGACTGGTTATCTAATGAAAAATAAGAAAAGTCGAGGTTATTAATATATGCTGGATCGCCGAATTTTATCAAAAGCATATTTCACCCATGAGAAAATAGTGCAGCACCATGCAAATTCGTTTAATGAATTTCTTGGTCGCGGGCTTCAAAAGATTATCGATGAACAGCAGGTTATAGAGACCGATGTAGAAGGTGTACACATAAAACTTGGACAAATTAGTGTCGGAGAGCCTGTGGTTAAAGAAGCCGATGGTGCAGTCGACAAGCTGTATCCAACAGACGCACGTCTGCGAAACATCACTTATGCAGCACCGATGAAGCTTGAGATGAGCATCGTTAATAATGAAGAAGAATATGGGACAAAGGAAGCAGATATTGGATTTTTGCCAGTAATGCTTCACTCGAAAGCATGCAACCTGCATGACATGTCTGAAGAGGAAATGATCAAACTGGGGGAAGACCCACACGATCCCGGTGGTTATTTTATAATAAATGGCACAGAGCGAGTGATAACCACTCTCGAAGACCTTGCGTCCAACAGGATCATAGTAGAATTTGAATTACGGTACGGGGAAAGAATCGAAGTTGCAAAGGTATTTTCCCAGCGAAGAGGCTATCGTGCCCTTGTAATTGTTGAACGGAACAAAAAGGATATACTTGAAGTATCCTTTCCCTCTATTTCAGGCAGAATTAATTTTACAACGATGATGCGAGCTCTTGGAGTTGAGACTGACGAGGATATTGCAACTGCAGTATCTAATAATCCTGAAATTATGAAATTCATGCTTGAAAACCTCGAAGAAGCAGAGGTTGAAACCTGTGAGGAGGCCCTTGAAAAGATCGGTAACAGGATTGCAGCAGGTCAACTAAAAGAGTATCAGGTAAAAAGAGCAAACTACATCATTGATCGATACTTATTACCTCATCTTGGGAATGAAGAAGAACACCGTCTATTTAAAGCACAGTTCCTTGGCAGAATGGCAGAAACATGCTTTGAATTGGCACTTCACCGCCGCAATGAAGTGGATAAGGATCACTATGCCAATAAACGTCTGAAGCTTGCTGGTGATTTGATGGAGGACCTGTTTCGTGTTTCGTTTAACCGTTTAACACGGGATATTAAATACCAGCTTGAGAGAGCTAGTATGAGAAATAGGGAACTTAATGTCTCAACAGTGGTACGTTCAGACGTGTTAACAGAAAGACTTAATTATTCTCTTGCAACAGGAAACTGGGTAGGAGGTCGTACCGGTGTTTCACAACTGCTCGATCGCACAGATTTCATAGCCACACTTTCACACCTTAGAAGAGTGGTATCACCATTGTCCCGCTCACAACCGCACTTTGAAGCACGTGACCTGCATCCCACGCAATGGGGACGGATATGTCCTTCAGAAACACCAGAGGGCCCAAACTGTGGCTTGGTTAAAAATTTTGCGCAGATGGTTGAGATATCAACTGGCCTGGATAATAGGGATGCAATTAAAGACTTATTATTCAGCACTCTTGATGTACAACCTCTTGCACCTTTCTTGATCGAACCTAAAGAAAACCCAGTATCTTATGCACCTGAACTCGAAGCACAGGAGGAAGAAATAGGCCAGGGAGTTGAACTGCTGTGAACTCGATTGCTTGCGAAACCAGATTACTTGCGCAACTCGACTACTTCGTACTCGAGAGCCTTTTGTCCTCTGCACAACGAAGTTGTGTAGTGCCTGCGCAATCGAGAATTAAAGGTTATTATTGTAACTCTGCACAACCAAGTTGTGCAGTGGAGCCAAATTAATATGAATATGTCACGAATTTTTTTTAATGGGGAGTTGATTGGGCATCATGACAATCCGGAAGAGTTAGTCGAGAATATCAGGGATGTTAGAAGATGTGGTATCATATCAAAACAATTAAATATCACTTACTATCCAAAAACTAATGAGATTGTCATCAGCACCGACAGTGGTAGAACCAGAAGACCACTGATTATTGTAGAAAACGGCAGATCTCTTGTAACTGAGCAGCATATACAGGATATAAATGGTGGTGAACTAACCTTTGAAGATCTGGTAAATGAAGGTCTGGTTGAATACGTCGATGCCGAAGAAGAAGAAAACACGCTTGTCGCTATTAATGAACAAGACCTTACCGAACAACACACACACCTTGAAGTCAATCCTGCTTTGATACTTGGAATCTGTACCGGGATGGTTCCATTTCCAGAGCACAACGCGTCTCCAAGAAATACAATGGGTGCAGGCATGATGAAACAATCACTTGGCGTCTCATCAGCAAATCTCAAACTTCGACAGGACACAAGAGCTCACATGCTTCATTATCCACAAAAGGCGATTGTTAATATGCAGACTGCTGAAGCTATTGGATTTGATCAGCGTCCATCAGGACAAAACTTCGTAGTAGTAGTACTGTCTTATGAAGGCTACAACATCGAAGATGCTCTTGTTATAAACAAAGGCTCAATCGAGAGGGGTCTTGGACGGAGTCACTTCTTTCGTACACAGGAAGGAGAGGAGCGAAAATATCCTGGCGGACACCTTGATAAGTTTGAAATACCTGATTCAGAGGTGCGGGGGGCACGTGGTTCTGAAGCTTATGCCCATCTTGATGCCGATGGACTTCCAAACCCTGAGACTTATGTTGGGCCAAATGACGTGTTAATCGGAAAAACAAGTCCACCGCGGTTTCTTGAAGAGCCGACAGATCTCGGATTAAGTCCACAGCAGCGGCGAGAAAGCTCTGTTACTGTGCGCTCCAATGAAAAAGGCATCATCGATACAGTAATACTCACCGAATCTGAAAGTGGTGCTCGCCTTGCAAAGGTGAGGACAAGGGACCAGCGAATACCAGAAATAGGAGATAAGTTTGCATCAAGGCATGGTCAAAAGGGTGTTATAGGTTTAATAGTGCCCTATGCAGACATGCCTTTTACAGAAAATGGCATGGTCCCTGATCTTATCATTAATCCACATGCAATCCCTTCAAGAATGACTGTGGGGCACGTGCTTGAGATGATCGGTGGAAAGGTTGGAAGCTTGCAGGGACGGAGAGTCGATGCCACGCCATTTTCAGGTGAGGAAGAAATGGACATGCGGGCTGCTATGCAAAAAATAGGATATGCCCATACTGGAAAAGAAGTGTTCTATGATGGGGTTACAGGCAGACGTATTTTAGCTGATGTGTTTGTAGGAGTTATTCTATATCAAAAACTCTATCACATGGTAGCTTCCAAGATGCATGCACGTTCACGTGGACCAATACAGGTACTTACCCGCCAGCCAACAGAAGGGCGTGCAAGAGAGGGAGGTCTGCGGTTTGGAGAGATGGAACGTGATGTGCTCCTTGGGCACGGTGCTGCCATGGTATTAAAAGAACGTCTGCTCGATGAATCTGATAAAGTGAAAGAATATGTCTGTGGGCACTGCGGCATGATTGCAATGATCGATCGTCGCAGCAACAGGGTGTTCTGCAGCAATTGTGGCGCTAATACTGATATTCATTTAGTTGAGATGAGCTATGCCTTTAAGCTGCTACTGGATGAAATGAAATCACTTGGTGTTGCACCAAGATTGGTATTAGAGGATGCAGTATAAATATGAAAGACTGCACACAACGTGTGCAGAAATACTAAAATAGGTTTTAATATATGATTCACTCAACTCCAAAAAGAATTGGTAAAATCAAATTTGGGCTCATATCCCCAAAAGAATTTAGAAAAATGAGTGTTACCAGGATAATAACAGCAGATACTTATGATGATGATGGTTTTCCTATTGATATGGGTTTAATGGATACAAGACTTGGTGTCATCGATCCAGGGCTTCGCTGTAAAACATGTGGACAGCGGGCAGCTGAATGCCCGGGACACTTTGGCCACATCGAACTGGTAGCACCTGTTATTCATGTAGGTTTTGCAAAACTGATTCGAAAGATTCTGCGTGCAGTGTGCAGATCATGCGGGTCGCTCTTATTAAATCCATTAGAAAAGATGAGATATTTAGATGATATATATGCTAAACAGAAGTTAGGACAGCCTGTTGAAGACGTGGTGAACACGGTATTCAAGGAAGCTCGAAAGATGAAGGAATGTCCTTATTGTGGTGAGCATCAGCTCGAGATTAAATTTGAAAAGCCGACCACATATGTTGAGGATAAACATAAACTGATGCCTGCAGACATCAGGGACCTCTTTGAGAAGATATCTGATAAAGACATGGAAGTAATGGGTATGGATCCAAAAAGTGCACGTCCGGAATGGATGCTTCCAACAGTACTGCCAGTACCTCCTGTAACCATGCGGCCGTCCATCACACTTGAATCGGGACAGCGAAGTGAGGATGATATCACCCACAAACTGGTAGATATTATCAGAATCAACCAGCGTTTCAATGAAAATCGAGAGGCAGGAGCCCCACAATTAATCATAGAAGACCTGTGGGAGTTACTCCAGTACCACATTACTACATTCATAGATAACACAGTGTCGGGTGTGCCGCCAGCACGCCATCGTTCAGGTCGCCCACTCAAAACATTGTCCCAGCGATTAAAAGGGAAAGAAGGTCGATTCAGAGGAAGCCTGTCAGGAAAACGTGTTAATTTTTCAGCACGAACGGTCATATCTCCTGATCCGAATATTAGTATCAAAGAGGTAGGAGTGCCAGAAGAAATTGCAAAGGAAATGACCATAACTATGAATGTAACGCCACGAAACATCGACGAGGTAAAGAAATATGTGTCAGGAGGAACACAGCATCATCCAGGCGCAAACTACGTAATTCGAAGTGATGGACATCGCATCAAGATTGCAGATAAAAATACTGAGGAGCTTATTACGACGATGGAAGTTGGCTGGAAGGTAGAGAGGCATTTAAAAGACGGCGATATAGTACTCTTCAACAGACAGCCTTCACTGCATCGGATGAGTATTATGGCTCATGAAGTAAAGGTACTTCCACGAAAGACTTTCAGATTGAATCCAGCGGTCTGTCCACCATATAATGCTGATTTTGATGGTGATGAGATGAACCTTCATGTGCTTCAGACAGAAGAGGCAAGAGCAGAGGCAAAGATGCTGATGCATGTGGATCAGAATATTATTTCCCCAAGGTTTGGCGGACCAATTATAGGCGGCATACACGATCACATCTCCGGGTCGTACCTGCTTACCAATAGAGATAAAAAGATACATAAAGCAGAGGCTTTTGAGCTTTTAAAAAAATCTAATATTGGGGAACTTGTAGAGCCTGCTGGGTATGAAAAGGGAAAGCCTTACTGGACTGGCAGGCAGATTTTCAGCATGATATTACCAAAAGGATTATCTCTTAAATTCAAAGCAGAAATATGCGAACACTGTGATGTGTGCAAGAAAGAGAAATGTGAACGTGAAGCTTATGTGATAATCGAGGATGGGGTAGTTAAACATGGCTCTATTGATGAAAAAGCGGTAGGAGCGTTTAAAAGTTTAATCCTTGATAAGATTTACAAGGAGTATGGTGCGGAAAGAGCCCGAAAGTTTGTTGATGATATGACACGACTCGGCATACGCGCTGTTATGAAAATAGGGTTAAGCTTTGGGATAAGTGATGAAGATGTGCCTAACGATGCGATTGTGCAGATTGATGAAGTACTGCATGATGCAGAAGAGCATGTTAAAAAGCTTATCTCAGCTTATAACGCAGGAGAACTAGACCAATTACCAGGACGAAGCATTGATGAAACACTGGAGATGAAAATCATGCAGGAACTTGGAACAGCAAGAGATAATGCTGGTGAGATTGCAGGTAGACATCTTGGTCTTACTAATTCAGCAGTAATTATGGCACAATCGGGCGCAAGAGGTTCAATGCTCAACCTTACCCAGATGGCTGGTTGTATTGGACAGCAGGCGGTACGAGGAGAACGTATCCAGAGAGGCTATAATGATAGAACTCTTTCTCACTACGTACGAGGCGATCGTGGTGCAGATGCACACGGTTTTGTCCAGTCAAGCTATAAAAAAGGTTTATCTCCAACTGAGTATTTCTTCCATGCCATAGGTGGGCGTGAAGGACTGGTAGATACTGCTGTTCGTACTTCACAATCCGGGTATTTGCAGCGAAGGATGGTTAATGCACTGCAGGATCTGGAAGTGCAGTATGATGAAACAGTAAGAGATACCAGAGGCATGATCGTACAATTCAAGTATGGAGAAGATGGGATTGATCCAATGAAAGGAGATTTTGGAACAAGAGAGAGCATCGCACGTATCATCGATACTGTGTTAACTGCAAGAGGGAAAAATGATTGATTCAGACGTAATAAATTCAAGAATTCGGGGCTTACCACTTCCACTGAAGATATGTGAAACGTTAATTAGTGGACTTGAAAATCAAGAGTTAACTGAAGATGAACTTGAAAAAATCATTGAGCTTACACTTAAACGATATAAGCAATCATCCATCCCCCCCTACGAAGCTGCTGGTGTTGTGTCTGCTCAATCCATTGGTGAGCCAGGCACACAGATGACTATGCGTACTTTCCATTATGCTGGTGTGGCTGAGATAAATGTAACTCTTGGCCTTCCACGAATTATTGAACTGGTGGATGCTCGCAAGAATCCAAGCACCCCGATGTTAACGATTTATCTTGAAAAAGAGTATGGCAATGACAGAAATAAATCACGGGATATTGCATGGGAAATAGAATCAACAATTCTTTACCATTTAGGAGACATTACAACAGATATTTCTTTGATGGAAATTACTGTAAATCTCAATCCAAAGGCTCTTGAGATGCGAAATATGACTGCAGAAGATGTAGTATTAAAAGTAGAGGATGTAACAGGATTGCCTGTGGAGTTAAACGGGTATACTCTTACTACAGCTCCTGAAGAGGTGTCGTATCGTGAACTACTCCAGCTTGCTAAGAAGATACGATCCGTTCACTTAAAAGGGATCAAAGAAATAAAAAGGGTGGTAATCCGTAAAGAGAGCGACGAATACATCCTGTACACTGAGGGTTCTGCTCTTAAAAGTGTCATAGAAGTGGATGGTGTAGATGCAACCCGCACACGAACAAATAATATCCTTGAAATGGCAGAGGTGCTTGGTATTGAAGCTGCCCGGCAGTCAATCATAGACGAAATAATGGCTACACTAAGAGAACAGGGTTTAACCGTTGATATCCGTCATGTGATGCTTGTTGCAGACATTATGACCTGCGACGGTGAGGTTAAACAAATTGGACGGCATGGCATATCAGGCGAAAAAGCAAGTGTGCTTGCAAGAGCTGCTTTTGAGGTTACTGTACATCACCTGTTGGAATCAGGCATAAGAGGTGATATTGATGAATTGGGTGGTGTGACAGAAAACGTGATCGTAGGACAACCGGTCAAGCTTGGAACAGGCAATGTAAGACTGATAGCAAAAACAACATAGAGGTTTGAATTATTATGGTTGAGATAGATACTATACTGAGAAATGTTATTAAGAAATGTAAGGTAGTAATTGGTGCAAAACAGGTAATTAAAAATGTAGATAGCGGTCTTGCAAAGATCGTGGTTGTAGCTTCTACCTGCCCACCAAAGTTAAAAAGTAAGATCAATATTGATGATTTGATTGAATATGATGGCAATGGAGTGGAGCTTGGAACTGCTTGTGGGAAGCCCTTTTCAATATCTGCCCTCGCAGTACTTGAAGGTGATGAAGGTGATATTACTGCACTTAGAGGCCTCTCATCTTGAGTGAAGTTAAACTTGACACAGACGGGATGCGATACATTGTACTGTTTGAGCAGATAACAGGGGCATCCCCAATAGATTGCATGATAGATGATGAGATTAATAAAGTAACATTTGTTGTAAAAAGTGAAGATATGGGTGCAGCTATTGGTAAAAGTGGTGACCATGTTAATCGCGTAAAGTCAATGATCAATAAACAGATAGAGATCATAGAGTATTCTGATGATGTGCGTGAGTTCATAAAAAATGTTATTCAACCAGTATCAATTAAAAATATTAATATAGGGGAGAAAAAAGGTAAACGTATTGCTTATTTAAACATATCTGCCGGAGAGAGGGGCTTTGCTATAGGCAGGGAGGGTCGAAACATAGGCAGGGTGAAAACGATTGTTAGCAGGCACCACGACATTGATGAAGTAGTTATTCAATGAAAGTTAGTCTTCTTATTATAGGATAACTTCAGAGCTAAAATTACCCTTCAAATTGATACTGTTTGAACACCGCTTACCTGGTCAATAATAACAGGTGCATGTTCGAGGTAGTTAATGTATTCATGAAGGTTGATACCTGTTCTTACAAAAAACACTCTTCCACCAGCGGACGATCCTGTTTTTTTAAGATGGGGTATACGCAAGAATCCAAGTTTCTTTGATGCTACGTACCCAATGTGGTTTGATGGGTTGTCTGATATACACAACTCTGCAATCGTTTTAAAATTAGCTACCTTGCTTGCAAGGGTTATAGCTTCTTTGATTATCTCTGTTCGTTTATCAAGTTTTAAAGTTGATAATTCTTTTCTAAGTGCTTCTACCGCTTCTAACTTCATATCCATTCGTGTTACACGTACTCCTCTGAAACTATCTGGTTCAATCCGCTTTTTATTCTCACAGTTCATAATTATTGCACCCCTCATATTTTCCCCATCAGGTGCTGGTCCCCTCTGAAGTATTTCGAGGGCATAATGCGCAGCAGTATCCGGAATGCCACTACGAATAAGGGCGTCCACGGCAATCTCTTTTGCCTGCACGTGGCTTTTGATTGCTATGCTTGTAAGTGGTAGTGCTGGCATGTACTGGACCACATCTGTTATTTTCTCAATTGTTATGTGGATAATGTCCGGAATGCCGTTTTCATGCGTTGCCGCTCTCTTTGATAGCTGTTCTACTACCAGTGGGATGTCTTTTTTAGGGATGATCCTCTCTGCACCTGAGACATGCCTTCTATTAACACTTGCTCTCATTCGAATACTAAACATGGTGGTGCACCGTTAGTCCAAGATCGGCAATCATCTGCAGGTCTTTTGATGGTCTCTGGCCTTTTGTTGTAAGATAGTTTCCAAGAAGTATTCCATTGGCTCCGCTGGTCAGTGCAAGGCTTTGAAGGCTGCGAAGACCAGATTCACGTCCTCCTGCAAGTATGAGACTCTTCTCTGGTAGAATAAGTCTGTACACTGCTATCGTTTTAAGTATTTCAAGTGGTGATGGCGGAACGATATTCTCAAGCCTTGTTCCTGCAATTGGTGTTATGATGTTAATCGGAACAGCATCAACATTCAGTTTTTTTAGAGCAAGTGCAAGTTCTATTCGATCAGAGGGCGCCTCCCCAAGCCCGATGATTCCTCCAGAGCAAACTTCAAGTCCGTTTTCTTTTGCAATCCTGACTGTGTCGATTCGCTGCTCATAAGTATGGGTGCTGCACATCGAAGCAAAAAAACTCTTTGAAGTTTCAAGGTTGTGGTGGATGCGCGTCAGACCAGCATTCTTAAGCATTGCCGCTCTTTTTCCAGTGATTGCCCCAACAGAGGCGCAGACTGATAGGCTGGTTTTTTCTTTGATCTGTTTTATTGTGTAGAGTATGCTTCTGAACTCTTTCCGGTCGAGGCTTAACCCACTTGTAACAAGAGAAAATCGGGTCGCCCCCATATCTTCACCACGTCTGGCAAGATCAACCAGGTCTGCTGTCTGCATTAGTGGATATGGTGTGATGTTTCTGTGATTATACACCGATTGGGCACAGAAACCACAGTCCTCACCACACAAGCTGCATTTGGCATTGACAATAGAGCAGGTATCAACAACATTCCCATGGTATCTACGTGTTATTGTATTTGCGAGAGAGAATAGCTCAACGATTTCAGTATTCCCAAGATTCAGTAAGGGCAGTGCTTCTCCCCTTGTGAGCTTGTGTCCTCTCGGTATTTTCGATTTGAGTTCTTCAAAACACACCATAGATGTCTTTTAAGAATTACTCTGGTTTTTCGTACAACTTGCTTTTGGACAATATTCTGCCATCTCTGGCATGCGGTTTTCGTGATACTGTGTCATTGCATTTCTCGATTTCCCGTGCCTCATCTACAAGCATCGAAGCAATTCTTACCATCTCATGCCCTGCTGCTGTTGTGAGTGTGATTGCCTCTATCCCTTTCATACCGAAGCATGCTCTGGAGTTGATTTCAGCAGCTTTTAATAGAACATGCAGTGCTGCAAGTGCCTTCGCTTTTGCGTATGGGTTTGAGAAACCACCATATTCTATACATTTTTCTGGATTTGCAAGAATGTTTGGCAGGTTCAATGTTTTACTTGCTTTGATCTCTTCGATCACACCATCGATTGTTTCCTGCACAAGCCTTATTGCACCAGTAAATGCAAGAGTTTTATTCACCTCGGAATTGAAGTTAACCATTTCCACCGTATCAAGATATTCCCTTTTTGCACCGATGAGAGGATCGACAGGCAGAATAATGTATCCAAAGCCTGCATCTGTTAATTTTTGCCGCTCGTCTTTTTTAGTTGGCCCATCGGATATTATTATTGTAGGCACGTCTTTCCAGATCCTTCGTGCCTCGACTGGTCCCTTTGCACCTGGATTGGGACTTACCATGACTAAGAGATCCGGATGCCATCTTTTGAAGTGTTTTGTATCGGCTGCCTCTTCTTTGCCCATCTTTGCTCCACTGCTAAAAGTTCTGGTGTTAATGTCTTCACGCTCTGCGATCTCATCAAACAGCAGATCAATTACGAGAGACGTACCAATATTTCCCATTTTGACAAATCCTACTTTCACCATAATCAATCACACAACATGGAATTGGTTGATTCACATATATGTTTTTGGATTCTATCAGTGAGCTTGTCAGTAAGGGCGGGTTTGCCTGTGTATTTAAGGCAAAGCGTAAGAGTGATGGTAAAATTGTGGCGGTTAAGATTCCGATAAGCCTTGACGCCTCTACAGATAAGATTTTTGTTAGGGGGATTGAAAACCGGACAAAACTTGAGCATGAGAACATCGTGAGGGTTTACAACTACAACGTGCTTCTTTTGCCTTACTTTGAGATGGAGTTATGTGATTGTTCGCTCGATGATATTGCAAAACCTGTGGATACGGAGAAGGCCTGTGGATACGGAGAAGGCTTCGTGGCAGATATTTCGCATTTGTGAAGGCTTAAAGTATGTGCATAACGACCTGATCCACCAAAACCTCAAACCCGACTCTGTTACTGGAGAGGTGTTTTATAATCCAGCGGATGAGCGAATCGCTCTCTTTGCCAAGTTCTTCAAGCCAGAGTTTGATCAAGAGCGGTTTGAGCGGTTTGAGAATGTTGAGCGGTTTGAGCGGTTTGAGAATGTTGAGCGGTTTGTGCTTGATAAGTTTGAGATGGAAGACTATGTCTGGCTGGAGGATGTTGTTTCAAAAAGCGGTGAGGTGCGGGATATTATGCATCGGGCATTTACTGGTCTTGTTGATGCAGGGGGTACCGGATGCGGTGGATCGAGGATGTGGGAATGGTTGTTGAAAAGGTAATCGGATGATGTGTGTGAACATCTGGTTGAGGCTGCTCTTGTAAAAGGTGCGAAAGACAATGTGACTGTTGTTGTGGCAAACGTTGACAGGTCTATTTTGTAGAGTCCGGAAATTATTTCGCCGGAGCGTTTCACCAGAATCTATGGTAAAACTCACCAGAAATCTTTTCCGATCCGGCGATCCTTTGTAATTGTTCAAGTATTGTCGATCTTCTCATCCTCATAACAGCGATTGACTGACCAGTTCCGCAAGATCGAACACCTTTATTTCACTATCCTGCAGGTTTCTCTTGCAGAATGGACATGCCGATGCCACCACATCGAAGCCGGTTTTTTTAATCTCACTCACGCGTTCATCAGCCGTCCATTTTGCAAAATCCGGAAAGCCTGATTTTACGCCGCCGCCAGAGCCGCAGCACCATGCATTAGCGCGATTTCGCGGGAGTTCTTCAATTTCCACTCCAATTCTTTTTAACGTCTCTCTTGGTGCATCATAAATTCCAAGATGTCTTCCAAGATGGCATGGATCGTGATAAGGCATGGACGTATTAAGATTCTTTGGATTAAGTTTTCCCTCATCGATGAGCATGTTGATGTATTCTGATGCATGCAGAAGTTCTATCTCCATATCAGGGTAGGTTTCTTTAAATGTCTTAAGGCATCCCGGGCAGGTAAATACCATTGTTTTTGCGCCTATTTTCTTTATCTTTTCAACATTATGCGTTATGAGCCTTTCTATTGCACTCACCTGCCCTGTTCGAAGCAGTGTTGAACCGCAGCACCATTCATCAGCAAGCACAGTATAGCCAACACCACTTGCATCAAGTACTCTGATCATTGACTTTGAAATCTCTTCCTCCCGATAGCGTGCAGTACATCCCACAAAGTAAATCACATCACTACCTGTTGTAGAATACTCCACTTTTTCACTTACCCCATATGCGTTATTGGTCTCGTCAATGTGCTCTTTAATCTTCGTGTGTGCCTCTAAAATCCATCCCTTATCTGCAAGAATCCTTCGAAGCTCCTCAAAGAGTTTTGCATTATCAAGCTCCACCTTTGATACTTCTTTGCATCGCTCGTAACAGGCACCACACACCTGGCATCCAAAAGCTACTTTCATAAGCATCTCTGTTTTTTCGTTAATCTCTTCTGTTAGAATCTCCCGTAGCAGTTCAAGACGTCCTGGCGAATAAAAGGAGTTAAAACCATAGTAAGAGCCACTTGGGCACAATTCCAACCATTTTTCTCCAGAGCCATGAAAATCTGCAATACTGCACAGCCTGCATTTAAAGCAGTGGGATACTGCCTGAAGCATCTCCTGTTCTGTCATTCGTTCCATTCAATCACCACGTTTAAAGTATGTTGATAATGTATATTCCCAAGAACAACGATATACTTTACGATTTAACCCAAATTTTATACTCCTTTACAACTTCGTTCTGCAGAATTGTACACACTGTTTGCAGAGATGTCCTAACAACTGTACAACGAAATTGTGCAAACTGTACACTCTGTGGCGGAAAATAGTAGGTGTAGGTTTTGTTGTTCTTCTTCCATGACTGTGAAAGTAATTGCATGGTCTATTCCTCATATAATTTAAGAAACGCAATCTATAAAAATATTTTGGATGAAGAGTCTGTTCCACATGAGGCTGTCAAATTACCCTCCTCAGGATTTCGTGTTTTTAATTTGATAGGTCTTTCACTATCTGTTGAGGTTTCTTTGGTTTTGTCATGGAAAGCTGTGTTGCCTAAGGAGTTTGTTTTAAAAAAAGAGGATTTTAGATATGGTTTTATCCTGAGAACGTGTCTTGTCAAGAAGACATATAATTTTTATCTGGTTTTTATGATTGTATGAGTTTGACTATATAGTCACGAACCAAACATTTAAGATTTATAGATGCCATACACCGTACCAATGGTAAAAACAGGACAAATTCAAATAAAGAGACACCTGACGGTTCAAGATTTGTCCAAACGCATCAAACATCTTAAAAAGGATACAACGGTGTTGAAGAGGCTATATTTTATCAAGCATAGATATGTTGAAG
>RXIJ01000117.1 GCA_004212095.1 Methanosarcinales archaeon
GCATTGCTGCTGATTGCATGTACCGGTATAGCAGGCGCGCATTTCACGATGGTTTTCCCAAGTGACAGTGAAGCTACTGTGTGGGATGTAACACCCGAGGATTACATCGCGACACTTGGAGAAACAAAGACAGTATATGTGATGTGGGGTCACCCATACGAGCACATATCCTTTGACATGGCATCTGCACCTGAAATCTCTGTCACCAAGCCAGACGGAACAGTCGAACAGCTTACGCCTGAACAGATTACTGTCACAGGGCAAAATGAAGATGGAACTGCAGGAGAGTTCACAGCATATAAAGCCTCGTTCACTGTTGATCAGGATGGTGATTCAATCGTACTGGCCAAATACAATGACCCGGATGAGAATCTAATCGACTACTGTAAGATTGTGATTCACTGCGGCGAAGAGACATGGTATGGCTGGGATACAGAGGTTGCGAAGGAACAAACAGAGGTTATCCCGTACGTGAGACCTTATGGTATGGAAGAGGGTTTCGTATTCTCCGGAAATGCGAAGTATAAGGGAAAGGTGCTTCCAAGCGCCACCGTTGAGATCGAGCAGTACCACACACTGGAAATTGGTAAGGAGATCGTAGAGGTTGCTGAGAAGAAGTTCTCGTATGACCCACCGATGGTATTCACAAGACAGACCACGACCAACCAAAATGGAGATTTCTCGTATACTCTTGATGAACCAGGAATCTGGTTTGTCTGTGCAGCGAAAGAGAGTGATACCGGGGGGCGCACCATAAGAGGTGTCTTTATCGTTCCGGTACTTGAGGAGTTCCCGCCAGTAGAAGAATCGTCTACCCCATCTATATCAGCTGCAGAACTCCAAAAAGCAGTTGATGAAGCCAAACAGGCAGCAGCAGATGCAAAAGGGGCAGCAGAAGGGACAGCCAGCACACCAGGATTTGGAATCATTCTTTCTGTGATCGGAATTCTTGGAGCGCTCTTGTTCGCTACGAGAAGAAGGTAAGGTAAATGGGGGAAATCCCCATGTAAATATTTTTGGAGGAAATGAATAGTGCATATATCTGATGGCGTCCTGTCTCTGCCAGTGATAGCTGTTGGCTGGGGCGTAACACTCACGTTAATTGCGATAATACTCTGGCGGAGCAAAGATAATATAGTAGAGCAGATACCCAAGATTTCGGTTATGACCGGCGCATTCTTTATCGCATCCCTGATTCACATTCCGGTGCCGCCCACCTCGGTTCATCTCATATTAAATGGTCTACTGGGTATAGTGCTCGGTGTGCTTGCATATCCTGCGATGTTTATTGGTCTCACTCTGCAAGCACTTCTCTTTCAGCATGGCGGCATAACGACAATTGGGGTGAACACGATGAATGTGGGTGTGCCAGCACTGATCGCTTATGGCATATTCAAGATAGGATGCAATAAAAATATCTCAAAAACCTTGCTCGGCGCGATATGTGGCGGTCTTGCTGTACTCGTTACTGCAGTATTTCTTGCTATCTGCCTTGTTACGACAGGCGATGAGTTTCAGTATGTTGCAAAGGTTGCTGTAGCAGCACACATCCCAATCATGATAATCGAATCGATCATCACTGGTTCTGTTGTGGCTTTCCTTGTAAAGGTGAAACCAGAGATGTTACAAATAGACATAGAGGATAAATGAAAATGAAAGCAAAAAGAATAATAAGTCTTCTGGCACTGGTACTTATCCTGTGTACGGCACTCTGCCTGTCGCCTGCATCAGCACACAGGGTGTATGTGAGAGAGCAGGTAAACGAGGTGCAGATAAAAGCATGGTACGGCGGGGGGGCGCCAATGGCATACGCAGATGTGACAATATATGCAAACTCCACGAACGGCGAAGAACTGTACCTTGAGGGTGCAACCGATGAGAATGGAATATTTCACTTCACTCCGAGGATAGGTATTTCCAAGTACCGGGTGGTGGTAGAAGCAACAGGACATAGGGCAGAAGAGATGTTTGATTTGATGGGCGGAGGATCGCAGGAGACAGCAGAATTGCCACTGTTTGCTAGAATGCTCGCAGGGTTTGGATACCTGGCAGGGCTTGCTGGAATTGGAATGCTACTTGCCGCACGAAAGTTAAACAAACGGCATACAACGCAAGCAGAAAATAAAGTTAACCCAGGTTCTCGATTACGATAGCACTGCACAACTTCGTTCTGCAGAAATAACCGAAAACTCTCGATTGTGATAGCACTGCAAAGCTGCGCTTTGCAGAACTGCATACAACGCAAGCAGAAAATAACTCTTGATTACGAAGCAATCAAGTTGCGGAGCAATCGAGTGCGTAATAATCAAGCTGTGCCAATCCTGTGGTTCTGAAAAAGCCAAACCTGATTTTTTAGGTTTTTTATTTGTAACCTAATCTTTTTAGGGAATGTTTTTTGTACTCCCAATATTAAGTGAAGTTGAACCAGAGGAAACGGTAACTGTGAAAAAAACAGATGGTGGTGTGGAGGCAAAAAGCCATCTCAACGAACTGGGCATTGTTAAAGGAACTGTGCTTACAGTAATTGCCACTGAACCTGTACATGTGCGTGCAGGCCCCATTTCCCTGAAAACTGCAGAGAAAGAGTTGGTTATAGCGCGTGGATGGGCAAATAAGATCATGGTTGAGCGAGAAGGTGAGGTGCTTCCGCTTCTAAGACTTGAAGCTGGAGAAAACGGTACAGTAAAAAACATGGGGGGCAGTAAGTCTTTTGAAGGTTATTTTACTGGGCTTGGTATTGAGATGGGAAGCGAAATTGAGTTTGTAAAGCATCTTCCGGACACTACACTCATGTTTAAAGTGGATGATTTGAAGATAACGATGGGTGAAGGTCAGGCATCAAAGATGCTGGTGGAAAGGGAGGGGCAAACCATTCAGCTAAATTATCTAAGAGAAGGTGAGAATGCGAAGATGGGAAAAATCGTTGGTGGAGTCTCGCTCCTTGAAAAATTTAAACAGATGGGTCTTGCAGAGGGAAAAGATATAACATTGGTCAGGAAGAATGTGCAACCACCACATGTTCCAAAAATGGGGACTTATGTGAGTGCGAAGATTGGTGATCAGTTGGTGACCATTGGGCAAGGACTATCAGGGAGGGTCTGGGTGGAATAAGATTCACTGGACTTTCAAAAACTGCACAACTTCGTTGTGCAGAAAATAACCGATAACTCTTGACCACGCAGCAATCAAGAATCAAAGGTTACCGGCTATTTCCAAGCCATAATAAAGAAGAGCATATAACAACTCGGACAGTTGGAAAAATATTCGCAAATACCTGTAAAAATGCAAACATTAAAAAGGATGCCGCTGTTCATTCTCTCAGATATGGTTTCGCTATACACTTGTTAGAGATTGGGGTGGATTTGAGATATATCCAGGAATTATTGGGACATAAGAGTTCAAAGACAACAGAGATATACACACATGTAAGCAATAAAGATTTGAGTAAGGTAAAAAGCCCATTAGATAATTTGCTCAACAAAGGGGATACAAAAGCATGAAAAGAAATATGGGTAATACGATGTGTTCCGATAACGCATTGCGGATATACCTGAGTTATGTGAAATTATGTTGTAGGATTTTTAGGTAATTAAAAAGGATAATATCATGATATATGATGCATTTTTTTCTTATGCAACTGAGGATTCATCGGAAGCTGATATCATTGTTCAGAATTGTCTACAATATGGTTTCAAGATATGGTATTCACCAATTTCTTTGGAGCCAGGGACAAAACTACTACAATCAATTGATGAGGGCTTAAAACAATCCTAGTCTGGTATTCTTCTACTTTCGAAAAACTATTTAAATAAGAAATGGCCAAAATATGAGTTTGATACTTTAATGAGACAACATATTGAGAATGATAAAAAAACTGCTCCCGATTTGGTATAATGTACAAAAAAAAGATATTGAGGAATTATCTCCTGGTCTTTCTGGTATTGTTGGAATTGTTTCTTCAAACATAAACATAGATGTATTTGAAAAAGTCAGAAAAATATTATCAAAAAATGCTCCTACTATTGGGATAATTCCTATTTACCAATATCCTAAATATCTTTTCCTATCAGGACATGGTGAAATTGTTATTGGAAACCCTGATGGTCCAGCAACCTCTTTGTGGGAGCTTATAATTCATCTTGAATCTGATGAATATCCAATTTTTATCGAAGGAGAATTATTCTTAAAGGAAGATATCTTAATCTATGCTGCGAATTCGATTATGCATATACCAGAAGTTGTTGAAAGATTTGTTGGTTCAAAAGGCAGATTAAATATACTGGAGACTTTAAAAAGGGAAGGTGTTTATATTTCTGAATAAATTTACAACACAACTTCACATAACAGCGCATATCCAAAATATTTTCTTCACTACGTTCCGAAAATACTTCGGATCATCCGCAAACGTTATCTGCTGCACTCGATTGCCTGTGCAGCTTGATTACTTCGTAATCGAGAGTTGATTTCTGCAAAAGCGAAGTTGTGCAGTGCTTGCATAATCGAAAATTAAAAATTAATTTCCGCACAACGAAGTTTTGTGGTTCTGCAGAACGAAGTTGTGCAGTACCAAAGGATTAATAAGACTTCTTTTACA
>RXIJ01000047.1 GCA_004212095.1 Methanosarcinales archaeon
GTTTACTGAAGAAAACGGGATTGTATTGGTATTTTTGCCCCCATGTTCTCCGGATCTCGAATCCAATTGAATTCATCCGGAAAAGCATCAAGAAAGTCATTTCACGCGAGTTCATTGTAGATTTAAATCACATGAAATAGATAATCAGTGATAAGTTTCGGAAATATTCATCACAGATCAGCTTTGCGAAGGGGTGGATTGAAAAGTTTATTGATGAGGAATATAAGTTAGAAATATTAGGTTCGTAACTATAACTGGTTTAATTCCTTTCCTTTGAGAAAATAACTTCATATTTTTACCTCGCTGTTTCCTCTGTTTTTTTGCATGGCAGATAACATAATTATATCTAACATCAATGTCGGATATATCCCTCTGGTTGAACTTTAATTATTTTCATACCTCTCTTTTAACCCATCTTCGGTACTAAACTAAAGGGCAATTTTTAATTTAACATTTAAAAACTTTACAGCCTTTGTTTAGGATAGTAGTAACAACCTGTGATTAAATCTATTTTGAAGAGCCAAAAATTTTTTTAAATAAACTTTTTTCTTCCACCTTCTCTAATATCTCCATAGCAACATCATCATTCATATGTTTTTGTGGTTCTATTAGCATCTCCGGAACGATGTCTTCTCTGGTTGTTTCTTCATCCACACAATTTCTTTCCAGTACGTCTACTGTGTGTTCATCTGGTGGCGCATCTTCAATATAGGAAAATCCACGTTCTATTGCTGCTGATGTGCCGCCGTGTTTGCTTTTCCTGACACGCACATCTACTAAAATGGGGCGCTCTATCTTGTTGCTTACAATCATAGCAACTCCTGCTGGCAATCGTTTTATCTCTTCTTCAAGCCCGCTACTCAACCCTTCAAGCCCGCTACTCAATGCTTTCAAGTCATTGGAATTGGTAACTTTCATTATTATCTGGGTGTTACACTGAGAGAGCACATTTTTATCCACCCGCGCTGGACGCTGCGATATGACTAAAAGCCCTAATCCAAATTTGCGTCCTTCTGAAGCGATGGTTCGAAGAATCTCTGTACTTATCGTTTTGTTAAAGCCTCGTTCAGGGCAGAAGTTGTGTGCCTCTTCTATCACCAGCATACAGGGCGGTATTTTTCCAAGTTTTCTTGCTTCAAAAAGTTTAGTGCACATCTTTGCAACAATCATGGATTGAATATCCGGGTCTACGCCTTTCATATCAATTATAGAGGCATGTCCCGGTTTTATAAGTTCTTCAAGCCTGGTCGGTTTTTTTGAGAATAGTCCTGTTTCTTTGATACGCTCTATTGCACTGATGAGATTCCACTTGGATTTGCTTTTATTCTGCCCAAGTTCTAAAATAATATCTTCGACAGAGTAATTACAATCTTCAGCTTTAAGTTTGTTGATGGCTTCATACAGTATAGCAGTCTGGTTATGGGTTTGATCTTCTACAAGCAACTGTGACAGGTCAGATGTGGTAAGATTTGTTTCATTCAATCGGAAAAGCCTGTCAGCATCAGGATTTATGCGTTTATCTGCTGGTGTGTACATAGTTACCTGTCGTTCGTACCCTTTTGGAACTATTTTATATTTGTTAAATACTTTTTTATCATCATCGTTTGGCTGCTTTAGTGTCAAATACTCGCCGTGTGGATCTATTATTAACATAGGTATACCATTGTCAAGTAGCTCTTCAAGAATTACTGCTGCTGTGTATGATTTACCACTCCCGGTCTTGGCAAGAACACTCACATGTTTCTGAACCAGATCATCTCCATTTAGATATACCCGCACTTTTTGCCCGTCAAGAAGCCCAATATAAATGTCGCCAGTAATAAGTCCAAGAGTGTATGTTATGATTTCTTCATCTGCACGAAATACCTTATTTCCTGGACTGAACGGGGTCTTCGGGGTTCGAAGCAGTCGATCGGTACCTCGAAAACCTATTACTGATGCTTTAGCGGTAGTTTTTTCATTAATACTCCCGGTGCGTGCACCCTCAGCGGCGTCGATTGCCTGTTTCAACTGGAAAGTATCACTCATGCGCATCACACCATCTACCTGTGCAAGCGTCCATCCATCGATATCGTGCCACACCTTAATATATTCTCCCTGTTTCACAACAACGTGTTCGGGCACTGCAAACTCAAAGGTAAAAGACCCGGTGCGCCCATATATTACTCCAATAGAATCCTTAGCCATAATATCACTTATAATATCTGCTGTAATTTAGTTATGGTGGTAATTATAAAGGTTTCTATAACGATTCCGGAAGTTGGGTAATAATATTTTTGTAGTATAATGTACATGCATCTACATACTTAAGAGATAATATAAAAATGAAGATAACGGATTGTTGTGTCGGTTGTGGGCAGTGTGTGCCCTTTTGCCCGCAGAATACTATAACAGTGTTTGTTAAAGCAGTGATTAATGATCGGTGCACCCAGTGTCTTTTATGCATTAAATACTGTCCGGTTGGAGCTATCGTGGAGGATCTGGAATGAGGGCATGTGTCATCGGGGCAGGTCTTGGCGGGATGCTCACTGCTGCAAAACTTTGCAAGATGGGTTGTGATGTGGAAGTGTTTGAACAGCTGCCATTTATTGGCGGTCGTTTCACTAACATTGAGTACAGAGGCTATCAGCTTACAACAGGTGCCCTGCACATGATTCCTCATGGCAAGAGTGGCCCTCTTTCAACACTGTTATCTGATGTTGGTGCTAATGTTGATATAATTCCCTCGTATCCGGCAACTACCATTAGAATTCCGGATGGAGATTCCTTTGAGGATGTACAGTTTGGAAAGCTTGTCTCACGGCTTAGTTTTTGGAACAGACTGATGTATAAGCTTCTTATTCTTGAAGCAAGACTGTCGGGAGCTGGTAATAACTATTCATTCAAATACTGGATTTCCCGCAGACTGCATGATGAAGCTGCACTAAACTTTGCTGATGCATTCTGTGGCTGGGCACTGAGTGTTACAAGTGAACAAATTACAGCGAAAGAAGGGGTAGCTATTATAAAAAACATCTATAGGCATGGAGGAAGCGGAATTCCAGTTGGCGGGTGTAAAGCGGTGATTGATGCACTTTCGGGGGTAATAAAAAAGTCAAATGGAAAGATATATACCAATCACAAAGTCAAAAAAATAATTCTTGAAAACGATGCCATAAAATCTATTTGTGTGAAAAACAAAAATCTTGCCTATGATGTAATCATCAGTAATCTTGGGCACATTGAAACTCAAAAATTGATACACACTATTGGTTCTAAAAATCATACTGCTACTAAGGAGTATAAAAATAAGCTTGCATCGATTGTTCCATCAGCTGGAATAAAGATCAACATCGCCTCTGATACACCACTCATAGATCATACTGGCGTATTGCTAACACCCTACACAAAACGCATTAATGGATTAAACCAGGTAACTAACGCTGATCCAACACTTGCACCGCAGGGAAAACACCTGATAATGGCACACATGGCAGTACGAAGCAGCGACCTTGAAAGAGAGGCACGCATTGGACTTGAAGACCTGAAAACTATTTTACATGGAATAAATTATGAAGTACTTATGGTACAAACATATCACAGCAAATGGCCAGTTAATCGTTGTATCTCAGGCAGAGATATTGGAAATACTACACCATATAAACATCTCTATGTAGTAGGTGACGGTGCCAAAGGATGTGGTGGTATTGAAGTTGATGGGATTGCCATTGGTGTGGAAAACACGGTGAAAGAAATAATGCAACTACAGTCAACTATTTCTGTCTAACTGGGGGTTTTATAAAGTTCATAGTGTCGCGATAACCTGATTGCGGGAGGCTAAACGAGGTCATCGAGAAACGGGTGTTACTGCTTGGGATTTTGAATGCGAATCAGGTGTATCCGCTTGAGATCTTTTCGGATACTATTACAAAGCGTGCTGCATCGATTGTCCTCTGAAACAGGGAATAATGTCGTCTGCGGGGCTGATTTTATGAAAGTTCCGAGGATGCTACTTGAAGCAAAGCGTAAATCCTTGTACATGGATATGCCGGTTCCTGTTGGTTGGCATGAAGCTTATGCCAGAGGCAAGGTTGGTACCAATCGTTACTGGAATTTGGCTAAGAAAATTTATAAAAGCATGAGGCCGGACGATTATAAATGATAACAATAAAATGTGCTAAATGTAAAAGAAAAATTTTTAAATACCAGAAAGTTGGGAAGGGTAAGGTGTGGCACTGCTGGAATGACCGGATAATTATGGATTACAGCGTTAGAGAAGGAAATGAGGTTAAATGCCAGTGCGGTAGTTTAATTGGTATTGCTAAAGAAAAATGGATTAAGATGAAACAACACTCTTTTATCTATTCAGGAGTAGTAACATGAAAATAGGATTTAAAGTGAAGAAGCTTCAAAATGATAATCCGGTTTAACCTTCAAAATCAAATTACAATCATCCAAACACAGGAGAATGGAATACCAATGACTCTACCTCTAACCGACTTGAAACCATAACGGAACGACTATTGTCACGACAATTTAATTTTCAGACATAATATAGTCCATCTTTGTGAGTTTCCTAAGCAGCAGGAAGGATGGGAGCGTAATAAACTACACTGTTTTTGACTCTTAACCAAGCAGATTTGCAAGATTTGTATAAATAGTTACCAAAATATTTTGTAACTGTAAGCTTTGTATAAAGTGCACTTATAAGAGTTGCACATGGATATGTTGATCACGGATGGGGGAAAACGGCAGCTCTTAATGTAGATGAGGAAATTTATGATTCTTATAAAAAAATTCTGTGAAAAAAATTCAATGATTTTATCAAGAAAGATAGATCAATTTATGAAATTGAAGAAGGATGATTAAAATGCCAAAAGAATCTTTAACTATGAAAATTGAATCTGAAGTTTTTAAATGGCTTAAAGATAGTTCTGGTTGGAATAACGAAGAATTGGCTAAGAGATTGAAAACAAGTGTAGAAACTATTAAAAAATTTGAAACAGGAGAAAAAGATCCATCTTTAAGACAATTAAGAGAGTTATCAACTATTTTTAAACGACCAATTGCTTCATTTTTTTTATCAAAGCCAAAATTAGAAAAACCAAAACCTAAAGATTATAGGTTGATACCAGAAAAAGAAAATCAATTTGATAAAAAAACATTATTAGTTTTGAGAAAATCGAGACATTTACAACAAGTAGCTAAAGAATTATCAATTAATATCAATTATAAAATTGATTCAAAATTAAAAAGAGGCAAGATTTCAGAAAAACCTGAGATAATTGCTAAATATTACAGAGATTTAGTTCAATTATCTGAAGAAAAACAAATAAAGTTCAAAAATCCATATGAACTTTTCCATTATTTAAGAGATGTTCTTGAAGAACTAAATATTTATGTTTTTCAATTTTCAATGCCTGTTGAAGATGCAAGAGGTTTCGTATTTGTTGATGATACTCCTTACATTATTGCAGTTAATACAGCAGATTCAATTGAAGCAAGATTGTTTTCTTTAATGCATGAATTTGCTCATATTTTACTGGGTGAGTCTGTAATTGATATGCCCGATCCATTTTTATCTTCAAGAAGTCAAATAGTAAAATGGTGTAATGAATTTTCTGCATCTTTTTTATTGCCAAAAAATCTCGCAATTAAGTTATTTGACTCACATAGAGATAATCTTACTGAAAAATCAACATTAAAAACTCTCTCAAATAGATATAAAATAAGTAAAGCAATGTTATTAGTTAATATGAACAGATTAAATTATATTTCTAATAATGATTTAAATACTATTATAAATATTAAACCAAAAGTTAAGAAAGAAGGGAAAAGCAAGGGTGGAGTGGGGATTCCATCTGATAAAAAAAGATTATCTGAGATGGGTAATAAATTTATTTCACTTGTAGCAAATAATTTTGATAAAGAAAAAATAACCTATACAGATGCTCTTAATTATTTATCGATAAAATCAAAAAAATTCAATAAATTATTATCACAGGCTAAAAAATGACTTCCAACTGTTATATTATAGATACATCTTCATTGGTGCAGCTAAATCGAAATAATCCATTAGATGTGTTTCCCACTATTTGGAAGAAACTGGAAGCCTTGATTAAAGAGAATAGATTGGTCGCTCCAAAAGAAGTATTGCTTGAGATATCGCAAAATGATGATCAACTAAACAAATGGGCTAAAAATCAGAAAAAAAATGTTTAAAAATCTTACTCAAAAACAAATAGAAATTGTAAAAAAGATTTTGGATAAATTTCCTTCTTTAATTGATGTAGAGATGAAATATGATGCAGATCCTTGGGTTATTGCATTAGCTGCCGAGATGGCAAATAGATCTCAAAAAACTTTATTTCAGGTAAAAAGATTAATTGTAACTGAAGAAGCGAGAAGAGGGAATAAAGTAAGGATACCTCTTGTATCAGATGATTTTTCCATTGAATCTATTGATGTCATTAGTATGTTTAGAATAGAGGGATGGAAATTCTAAAACAAAACTCCTCCTTTCTTAAATAATTTCTGTGAAGCCGACAATCTGTCCGCGGGATGCCCTCTCTCTTTTGTTTTTTTAAAGTAAGTAAAATTTGGGTGTAATGAAACGAAACCGTTAAATCACTGTTCTGTGTTTGAACGCACGAAAGAATTTAGAGTTCTGGCGCAACACCCGGAGAGTTTACAACCCTGTTTTTAGTAAACATATTTAATAAAGAAAAGAAACATTAGGATGGCGATTGGACATGATAGGAACTAAAAAGATTCATCTCCCTGTTCTTGTGGAGAAGGACGAGGATGGTTTCTTTGTGGTAGAATGTCCCCTTCTTCAGGGATGCTATACTCAGGGAAAAACACTGGACGAAGCGTTAAAAAACATACATGAAGTGATTGAACTGTGTCTTGAGGAGCAGAAGGAAGAAATTGTGGAACACCTTGATGCAATCCAAGAGTTCAGTTACCACGTTGTGTCAGCAGAGATATGAGTAAACTGCCCATCATTTCCGGGGAAAAAGCAGTTAAATGCTTTGAAAATATGGGTTATGTGATAGTAAGACAAAAAGGAAGTCATATTCGTATGCGGCACGGGTCAGACAAAAGTAAGAAGCCACTAACGATTCCTAAACATAATGTGCTTGGCAAAGGACTATTAAAAAAATTGGTAAGAGATGCTGAAATAAGTGTTGAGGAGTTTAACAAGTTGTTATGATGCCAATCAACGCCCCCGGATGCCCCGGACTTCCAGTCCGAGCGTGGATCGGTTGGGGCTTTTTCAGTAAAAAGATTTTTATGGAAAGCTTTTTAAATATCGAAAATATACTTTTAGTGGTGGCTGAAAAATGAAATATAAAGTAGTAATTAGTAAAGGGGAAGATGATTGGTACGTCGTCGAATGCCCATTCATACCAGGTTGTGTATCACAGGGAAAGAATTTCGAAGAGGCGCTGGAAAATATAAAGGATGCAATTCAAGGTTGCTTAACTGTCTCGAATGAAAAGATTGAAATAAAAGGCGAATAGAAACTAATGGAAATAGCTGTCTGATGGTAAAACTGCCGGGGATATCCGGCATAGAAGCGGTCAAGGCTTTTAATAACGCTGGATGGTTTGTGGCAAGGCAAACTGGTCATACCATAATGGTAAAACCTGACTCTATAGTTACACTTTCTGTTCCAAGACATAAAGAACTCGATAGGGGGCACACTCAGAAAGCTTATAAAACTTGCTGGTTTAACCGTTGATGAATTTGTTGAGTTGTTATGATGGTAGGATGTTTTACTACGATTCCTCATTAATTCAGTTGGGAGCTGGATTGTTTGGGTCGAGGCTATCGTTAATCTGTGTCTTAAAAATTTCCGGAAGATGATGTAGTTCAGGTAAATCATTATTTGTGAATTTCCTAAGTAGTGTTGCACACTGCATGGAGCGGCAAGAAGGATAAGAGCGTAATAAACTACACTGTTTTTGACTCTTAACCAAGCAGATTTGTATAAATAGTTACCAAAATATTTTGTAACCGTAAACTTTGTATAAAATACACTCATAAGAGTTACACATGGATATGTTGATCAGGGATCTTGAAGTTGTTGAGAAATATATTGGAACGCAGAATTACAAGGAGAAACTGAAATGTTTATAAGAAGAAAATCACTAACAAGCCCTGTACCTATAAGTACGGGGTATAATGACTAAAATGAGGTGAACAAAAATGGCATGGGATGATTGGGTAGTTGGAGCAGCAACCGGAGGCTTATACAATGTTGGCAAAACAGCTTATAAAGCTGGTAAAGCAGCCGAACAAGCAGGAGATGCTGTTGAAGAAATATCTGATGGGGCAGGAACAGCCCTCGCAGCTATAGGTTCTACCGTCACCAAGTTGGGAAAGGATATGAGTTCTTTCCTTAAGGGAATGGAGGAACTCCTCACCGTCAAGCGATTGACACCGCGAGACGAGGATAACCTGTGGGACGAAGAAGTGGAACGGTTGAATGCACTTCGACAGCGAGAAGCTGAACTGCTAACTGAGTTGGAGGTGCTGGAGGCGCCCGACAACGACCATTCTTGGTTCGATAGTTTCTTTGACTCGATCTTTGGGGGCGTGTCCTATGAGGAACTGGTAATCCGCACCAAGCTGGCTGTCGTCAGGAAAGCTATCAACGAGATTCTGTACGAAGAGCCGGGCGTCGTGCCCACCAGCATCTACAATCTCCAGCAGATTCTTGAGCGATTCAACACTCTCGAGCAGCCCCGCCTGGAAGAGATCCTTGATTCGGTTGATGACAACCTGGGGGAATCCGAGGAAATCTTGCAGGAGATGAAGAAGCTATTCGTGGTCAAGACTTGGAAGGCAGTGCCCATTTCAGAGTTATCTGAAAAGAAGCGCAAGGAATTAGAAGTCCTAGAGACATCGTTAGCCAACTTCGGCCAACTCATCGCTAAAAACACCACGATCTCAACGCAGTTGCAGCAAGCCCTCGTTAAGGCGCAGCCCGCTGAGTTCGAGATGGCAAAGATGATTGGCGTGAAGTTCTCCAGCAGTGGCGGTGTGGAAGGTGGCAACCCCAGCAGCAATCCTGGTGGCAACCAGGGCGACAAACGTCAGCCAATACATCATGCAGTCTTGGCAAGTGGACCCAGCTTCGCCTTGAGGGGTAAAGTTTCCGCCATCGCGGCCCAGCCAATGGCTGCGAGCGTGGCCACAGAGATGAATCAGAACGTGGTTGCTGCGTATCTGGATAACTACCACATCGTCGAAGGACGCCGTCGCTACTACTTGCGCGAGAGACTCAAAGTCGAGAAGACTATCTATCGTATCAAGTGGGTGCCTGTGGAAAAACCAGGGGTAATTCCGGAAATGCTCGAAGAGATCAAGCAGACTATCGCGCGCTTCCGCATGGAGAGTCAGCCCCGCGTTGAGAGTGTGTTGGACAATGTGAACGCCACTATGATAGAGTCTACGGCAGTGCTCTCCAACGTCAACAGGTCGTTGGAGAACGCGCAGGGTGCTTTTGAATTCCTGACTAAGTATAGTCTGTACATCAAGATCGGCCTAGCTGTTGCGGGCGGACTGATGATATTGAATCTCTCAGTGATCCTGATCGTGTTGTTACGAAACGCCTTTGGCATCGGTTAAGTAAGCCAAATGTCAATGGATGCACCTAAATTTATTCGGGTGTGGAGTAGTTCGTCACTACACAGTAATCGGGAATGGAAGAATTTATAAGCATTTGAAGTTATTAGGCACAACCATGAGTGGTAATGTATGGAAGTTTGGTGATGATATTGATACTGATGCAATCATTCCTGGTCGTTACCTTGTTATCAACGATCCTGTCCTGCTCGCAGAGCACGCTTTCGAGGGTGTGCGACCAGAATTTGCAAAACATGTGAAGACAGGAGATATTATCGTTGCAGGTAACAATTTTGGCTGTGGCTCATCGAGAGAGCATGCTCCTCTTGCACTCAAGGGTGCAGGTATAAGTTATATTATTGGAAAATCTTTTGCCCGCATTTTTTTTCGAAATGCTATTAATATCGGGCTTACTGTACTGGAATGTGCTGATGCCGGTAAAATCAGAGATGCGGATGAGATCGAGGTTAATATCAACACAGGGACTATCATCAATAAGACACTGAATGAAACCTATCACGCGATGCCGCTTCCGGATTTTCTCCAGACTATCGTGCGATGTGGCGGGCTTATTGAATATGCAAGACAGCTCGTATCAAAAAAAGGTGACATTTATGACACAGTATAAAATTCCAGTTATTCCAGGCGATGGAATTGGTCCGGAGATTATTGCAGAAGGCTGCAAGGTTCTTGATGCAGCAGGTGAAGAGTTCGGCTTTGATATTGAATGGATATACTATCCACACGGGGCAGATCATTATCTTGCCACTGGTGAATTAATTTCAGAGGACACACTAAAACAACTTTCAGCCTATCCAGTGATTTACCTTGGTTCAGTGGGAGACGATCGAATAACCCCAGGAGTGCTCGAAAAAGGCATACTACTTGCTATGCGATTCTATTTTGATCAGTACATCAATCTGAGGCCAGTAAAGCTTCTACGTGGTGTGTGGACTCCCCTCAAGGACAAAACCCCTGAAGATATTGATTTTGTGGTTGTACGGGAGAATACCGAAGACTTTTACATAGGAATCGGGGGCAGGTTAACTAAAGGAAGAGCAAGGGATGTACTTGAAGTACATCGCAGCATATATAATGCTAAATTCGAGCTTGATATTGAAACTGACAGCGAGGAGATCGCATACCAGATCGGAGTTATCAGTAAAGAGGGTGCTCGACGTGTAATGTACTATGCTTTCAATCTTGCACAACAAAGGGGAAAACATCTCTCATCGGTGGATAAAGCAAATGTACTGTCAGATATCTATGGATTCTGGCGCGAAGAGTTCGCAACCATCGCGAAAGAGTATCCGGAGGTTACAACCGATCTTAACTTTGTGGATGCTGTTACCATGTGGTTTGTCAAAAACCCTGAATGGTTTGATGTTGTAGTAACGCCTAATATGTTTGGTGATATCATAACAGATCTTGGTGCCATGGTGCAGGGCGGACTTGGGCTTGCCCCGGGCGGAAATATCAACCCGGAGGGTACAAGCATGTTTGAACCAATACATGGGAGTGCGCCAAAATACAAAGGGAAAAACAAAGTAAATCCTATAGCTACTATCTGGGCAGGCGCCATGTTAATTGAACAACTTGGAGAAAAACAGGCAGCAGATTCCATTGTCAGAGCCATTGAGGAAAACCTTACAACAGGCAAGGTTAGAACTTATGACCTTGGCGGGAGTAACACCACCTCTGAAGTAGGTGATGATATTGCAAGTCTTGTAAGAAATCTATGAGCCTTCCATACGTGTTTATTAATGCTGCAATGAGTGCGGATGGGAAAATTGCAAGCAGCGAGCGCAGACAGTTTAGATTATCAGGCAGGCTCGATTTTGCACGTGTTGATGAACTACGTTCTAAAAGCGATGCCATAATGGTTGGAATTGAAACCGTCCTTTCTGACAATCCAAGTCTTACTGTAAAATCATCACAGCTCAGAGAGATGAGACAGGGGGGTGGAATGCCTGAGAACCCGGCGCGCATTGTTATTGACAGCCGTGCTCGTACACCACCTGATGCAGACCTGTTCAAAAAGGGCAAAGGAGAACGCATCATTATCACCACAAGAAAAGCAGGTAAAGAAAAGCTTGCCATCCTTAAACAACAAGCAGCCATTATAATCGCTGGAAATGACAAAGTGGACCTGCATAAAGCACTTAGAGAGTTAAAATACCGTGGGTACAATACTATTATGGTCGAGGGTGGTGCCACTCTTAATTGGAGCCTTATACATGAGGACCTCGTTGATGAAATTTACACCTTTATCTCAAACCAAATCATCGGTGGTACCACTTCTCCAACTCTTGTCGATGGCAGTGGGTATGCTTTTTCCGATGAGACTACCAGACTAACACTTATGTCAACAGAATTGTTAGATAGTGGTGTTGTGATCAAGTGGCGCATAGCAAAATAACAGCCTGCGCAAAACAATAAACAAGCAGATAATAAAAAACTGCACAAGTTCGTTCTGCAGAACTGCATATTCCGTATGCAGAAAACAACCGAGAACTTTTGACTCTTGATTGTGCTATCAAATATTGTTATCTATTTACCCATCCATCCGACATGGTTATCTCTTCAAGTTTTTTCCTCGGCGTTGGTTCCGGAATGACTTTTGGATATCCGATGGGGAGCAGCATGACTGCTCTAACACTATCTGGTATGTTTAGTATTTTTTTTACTTTTTTCTCGTCGAATGCACCTATCCAGCAGGTACCAAGCCCTTCTGCGACCGCTTGCAGCGTTATATGGTCTAATGCTATGGTAATATCAATAGGATAAGCAGATTGTCCGGAAGGCATGACGTATTCTGTATTAACAGAACACGCTACAATTACTACTGGCGCCTCACCAACAAATTTTTGTCCAAGTGCTGCATCCACAAGTGCTTCCCGTTTTTCTTTATCCTTTACGATAATAAATATGCGCTCCTGCAGATTTTTAGGAGATGGTGAAATCCTTCCTGCTTCCAGTATTTGTAGGAGTTTTTCTTCTTCAATCTCTTGATCTTTAAACGCACGTATACTGCGGCGAAGCTTTATTGTATTTAATACACCCATGATGATCTACCTTTATCTAAATATAACGACTGTTATGTTACATTATCTTTGTGGTTTTTTCAGTGACTGTTTCAATTTGTGTTGGTGAATTTTAATAAGTTAATCAGTGTCTGGATGTGATAAACTATTTTGGAACATTATAGTCAAACACCTAACCTTTGAGACTTTTGAATGTGTGGCGCAAATTTATTATAGTCACGAACCAAACATTTGAGACGTATAAATGCCATACATCGGACCAATGGTAAAAACAGAACAAATCCAAATAAAGAGACACATGACGGTTCAAGATTTGTCCAAACGCATTAAACATCTTAAGAAGGATACAACGGTGTTGAAGAGGCTATATTTTATCAATACCGGAATTGGAATGAATTACTTTTTGAGATACGAAGTGGTGGTCATAAGGTTTATACGGGAAAGTTTACTGAATTTACACCAAATGAATAGCACCATTGTGTAGCAACTTATTATGGCGCCTACGTCAAAGTTTATGTGGATGGAATTTTGGGTTCTACAGTTGGTTAAACAACAGGGCCATTTATCCGGACTTCGTCGAAACATTTGGATGTAGGTAGGGATAATCTTGGTAATTTTTATGATGGCACGATCACACCTGCTGACGTGGTGCTTGCACTCAAACTTGCAGTTACTGGTGAGTACGATCCTATCGGCGACGTGAACGATGATCACCAAATCTCCTCCCTTGACGCTCTTACGATTCTTCAGGCAGCAGCAGTTGGGGGCAATTAGTCTGTATGGCTCCACGGATGTCCCCAACTTCGGTTGGAAATCGATGGATTACCACTGAAATACCAAAGAGAACCAGAGATATAATAAGGAAGTTAAGTATACCTAATTACGTAAAACGGGTAGAATTACAGCTTTATATAAAAAGCTCTGTTTTCCTGCACTGCACAACTTCGTTGTGCAGAAAACAACGAGAGATATCTCTACACAAGATAAAATAAAAACGAAATCCTTATAAGCGAAAAACGCTAACAAGCCTTGTAACTATAAGTATGGGGTATAGTGATTTATGTTAAAATCAAAGGAAGGGAAAGATTATGTATACCGTTGAATTGATAGGAATTATATTAGTTTTTTTTGGTTTAATTTATATCACTCTTCGTGGATTTGGTATAATTTCAGACGAGGTCGCCACGCTTGAAACACAAATTCTTAAAGTAAAAGGCGGTACTGGTGTAATTCTGATTGCACTCGGAATTTTTATTTTACTTGCAGGGAGCTTTTTGGCAGGGGAGCCCTCTTTACATCCCCCCACACCAACACCTACAATAACGCCTACATCTACACCAACAGCTACCGCAACGCCCCCACTCACGGTCACACCAACACCTACAATAACGCCTACATCTACACCAACAGCTACCGCAACGCCCTCACTCACAGTCACACCAACACCAACGCAGCATATCACCGTCGCTAATGCTGGCTCTATCGCCCAGGTCCGGTGGGCCAAGCCCTTCGGCTCACCTGAAAACCTTGCCATTTCACCCGACGGGAAGGCGCTAGCAGTAGCCACTGCCTTCAACATTCTGGTTTACGATCTAGGTAACCTTGAGGCGCCGCTGTTCGAACTGGAAGGACAAAAGATGCTAAGCAGGGTGATGTTTAGCCCCGATGGACAAATCTTGGCCTCCGCTGGCTCAAGTTTCGACGGCATCGGCTCAAGTTTCGACGGCACCATTTGGCTGTGGGATATGCCCATGGGGGGCGTGAAACGCGCAGTGTTGGAAGGTCATACCGAGGCCATATACGGCATCGCCTTCAGCCCGAACGGGGAACTCCTGGCCTCTGGTAGTAGGGACAACTCAGTGCGTGTGTGGGATGTCAAGACGGGAAAAGAGCTATTCTTCTCACTGGAGCATAATGAGGAGGTCCATAGTGTCGCTTTCAGCACAGACGGCGCCACGCTGGCATCGGGCGGCGCAGACGGCAAAATTCGCCTATGGGATGTCGAAAGCAGCCAGGCGAAAAAGGTCTTGGATGCTCACCCCATTCAGGTCGAATGCCTGGCGTTCAGCCCCGATGGAAAGCTGCTTGCCTCCGCCGGTCAGTATGACACTGCGATCCGGCTGTGGGACACGCAAACTTGGCAACCGATGATCATTTTGCGCGGGCATGTCAAGAGTGCAGGCTATGGAGTCTTTAGCCTGGCCTTCAACGATCAAGGAACCTTGCTGGCCTCTGGAGGTGGAGACAAAAGCATACGCTTATGGGATATTAACCCGGTCTCGCCATCCTTTGGCAAAGAACTGGTTGAACTGCAACGTCACTCCGATTGGGTAGACAGCCTTGTATTCAGCCCTGATGGGGTGGTACTAATCTCAGCCAGCAATCGGGATGGCACCATCAGAATCTGGGAAGCTGGCCACGAAAGTAAAATTGATATATAGAGTAAAACGATAGAAACGTAAATACGCATAAGCATCAATCTCGATGCCCCGGACATGAGCCGCAGCGGAGTCAGGGGTTCGTCACTTGATGTAGGTGAATTTTATGGGGATAAAGTGGTCTATTTGGTCACAAATGGCAGAAGTTAGGTGGGCCGTCAAACACTGGTCATGGAAAATTTAAACAAAAATATATCTGTGTTATGTGTAAGAAGGTAAAATATGTACTTTCTTAAGAGAGGGCCCTACGTCGTAACCTAATACAAGAGATGAGTAAGAGGGGTAAGCGATGATTGAAGGTCGATCAGGAGATATATGAATCAAGTTTTGATATAAACTGATAAGCAAAATGAAGGGGGAATAAGATTATAGAAGCAATCAAACAAATTGTGAGAATACCAAAAGACCATGAGATAAGAATGAAGATTCCCCAGTGTGTGCCCGAAAATGAAATAATGGAAGTGATTTTAATCATCAAAAAACGGCCAGATGGTTTCAAACAAAAAATTGAGGAGTTAAAAGAAGCAGTAAAAGATAATCTTTTCCTTGATGATCTTAGAAACGTGTCAGAAAATTTTAGAACTGTTGATTCAGAGGGGTAGGTATAATAACTGAAGTATGGATGGCATATATTCATTGCTAATCTTGACCCGGTAATTGGTTCTGAACAGGGAAAGACCTGTCCTGTTCTTGTGATAAGCGAGGAGGAGATAAACCAAATTTTGCCGGTAGTGAATGTTCTACCTGTAACTTCAAAAAAACCAGGTAGGAGAATTTATCCTAACGAGGTTTTAATACCTGCTGAAATCGGAGGACTCGATAGGGAGTCTATCGTGCTTTGTTATCAAATAAGAACACCTGATAAGAGATGTCTGATTAGAAAGATAGGTAAAATCGAAGATTTGGAAGTACAACAAAAAATAATTGATGCTTTATGTTTTCAATTAGGAATTATTATATAAGTCTGTGTTTCGCTAAACTCGCAAAACTTCACAAACACCAAAACCGTTGTACATAACTACCTGAAACAGGAGATCCGTAAAACAAATAACAACCAACACCCCTCAGATGCCCTGGAACTAATCGAGGGTGGCATGGTCGGGGCTGTCATCTTTACAGATTCTCGCATGCCTAAAAATTAAGTTGCTGAGACAGCAGTAATCAAATAAATAATGAATCTTGATATAAAAAGCTCTGTCTTTCATCTGCTTGGGTGCACCAGTACCCCATCGGTGTACCGTATCAATGGCTTTGCAAGATGTCTGCGAGCAACAGGTGGCGTTTCATACAAACCGGATACCAGTTGAGAAGGTGTCTCCAGCATCTCAGGTATGCCGGATGTTGTT
>RXIJ01000048.1 GCA_004212095.1 Methanosarcinales archaeon
GCAGGAAGCACTGCAAAGCTGTGCTTTCGTAGAACTGCATACTCCGTACGCAGAAAATAACTCTTGATTGCGTTAGCAATCGAGTGCAGAAATACCAGTAACTTCCAATTCTCGATTGCGTTAGCAATCGAGTGCATAGAAAACAACGAACGCTATCGAAAAATATCAGTAACTTCCAATTCTCGATTGCGTTAGCAATCGAGTGCATAGAAAACAACGAACGCTATCGAAAATTTTATAAATAGAAATAGTCAAAGTAACTAAAAAATGGAGAAGAAAGAAATGAAAAGCAAAACAAACATATCTTGGAAGATATCGGTATTTGCACTTCTTTTCGCAGTACTGGTGGTTATAAGCATTGGATGCGCATCCGCTGATACGATTTATGTGCTAGAAGAAGGAAATCAGACAATCCAGCAAGCAGTTAATAACGCCCCTTCAGGCGATACGATAATCGTCCGCAATGCATAACACTGGAACGAAAGAGAATATTGTCGTGAGCAAGCCGTATTTAACCATCCGCTCTGAGAACGGCTCAGCAAACTGCATCGTGAACGCATTGAATTCAAATGACCACGTCTTTGATGTACAGCAAAATTACGTAAACATCAGCGGGTTCACGGTCGAAAATGCGACTGGAAACCAGGAGGCTGGAATATATCTTAACAGCACGCAGCACTGCAACATCTCCAGTAACGACGTGACGAACAACGACGACGGCATCTACTTGCATTCTTCGAGCAACAATACGCTCACAAACAACCCTGCCAACTCGAACAACAACTTTGGCATCTACTTGCATTCTTCGAGCAACAATACGCTCACAGAGAACACCGCATCGAACAACTACTACGGCATCTACCTGTATCATTCGAGCAACAACCTCCTCTACCACAACAGTCTCATCAACAACACGAACAACGCTCATGACACAGGCACCAACCAGTGGAACACCTCAATTGTTGGCAACTATTACTCAGACTACACAGGAAGTGACAACGACAGCGACGGTATTGGCGACACTTCGTATCAGATTCCAGGAGGAAGCAACATTGATTATTTCCCTCTGATGCATCCATGGGGAAAACCACCACTGAAATGCGACCTTGGCGGCGATTCCCAGATCACGTCAACAGATGCTGCAATCGCACTTCAAATAGCAGTTGGCAGCCGCCAGTTTGACGATGCTGTTGATGTCAGTGGAGACGGCAAAGTCACATCCCTCGATGCATTAATGATCATGCAGGCGGTGGCTGAGGGAACAGAACTATAAAAATTAAAACGGTGATGAGATGACGACCAAAGACTACGAATGGTTTGTAAAAACAGATTTGAGTAAATATACAGGTGAATGGATTGCAACTCTAAATCAAAAGGTTGTAGCACACGGAAATGATGCTGAAATTGTTTACAACGAAGCTAAAGCAAAATTTCCAACAAAAAAACCATCGTTGGCTAAAATACCGTCAGGTGATACTTTGATTTTAGTGGTGCGATGATTGTTTTCAACTACCACAGGGAGAAGTCAGAGATCACAGGGAGTATTCTTAGACCTGTTGCATCGGTTGAATTCAAAAGTAAAAATGATGAGTGGATAGAATTAAGACCTTATATTGATTCCGGAGCAGATATCACACTGATACCACTTTCATTCGGAAGATTACTTGGTTTGGAACTTAAAAAAGAAGATATTAAGCATCTTCGCGGCGTTGGTGGTGCAGAGGTGCCTGTCGTCATCACGAAAGTGGATGTGATGATCGATGACATCGAGTTTCCAATCAGTGTTGCATGGAGCTTGGAAGAAGATATACCGCCACTACTGGGGAGAACCGATATTTTTGATAGATTTGTGATCACATTTGATCAATACAATGAAATTGCAATATTTAAACCAAGATGACGGGATGATTGGATGAAATTTTTAATCGATCGCTTGATAGATATTTGTAGCATCATCACCTCGCCTGCCCCAAACACCACCACCCACGCCCCCACAATCACCATCGCAGGCACATCCTCTGACGCGACCAGGCATCGAGCTGGTCACGGTGGACGGCGAACCAGCCAATGGCACACTCGACTGGAGCGCAAAAGTCACGCTTTCGGAAGGCAACAACACGATCACAGTCATCGCAACGGACCGCGACACGCCACGACTGCGACGGTCACGGTGCGCTACGAACCACTTAAGGGCGACCTCAACGCTGACGGCTACATCACCACCGCAGATGCTGCTGATGTCAGTGGCGACAGCAGGGTTTCATCACTTAATGCTCTCATCATTCTGCAGAACTGCAAAGCTTGCGCTTTGCAGAAAATAACCAGTAATTCTCGATTGCGAAGCAATCGAGTGCGGAAAGAATTCTCGATTACGTAGTAATCGAGGTTTTGTCAAATGAAACAAATGATTAATGGAAAAACAGCAATTACACAGGCTGTACTTGATAGTCATGTTGAGCATGTCGTTGGAGTGCCTGGTTATCCGATTACAGATATTATGGAAGAACTATTCAACACACCCATCCAATCAAAGTGGTGTGTGAATGAAAAGGTTGCTTTTGAGTCCTGTATCGGGGCATCCGGTGTTGGAAAGAGAAGCCTTGTTATTACAAAGCATGTCGGTATGAATATCCTTGCAGATCCGCTCATTACCTCAACCACGCATACAATCGGTGCTGGCATTGTTGTTATTGCAGGCGACGACCCTGGTGCTAAGAAGTCACAAAACGAACAGGATTCACGTTACTACGGCTTAATAGCAGAGACTTTGGTATTTGACCCTTCAACTCCCCGGTATATCTACGATGCAATTATGGAGGGGTATCGTTTATCAGAGAAAACGATGGCTCCATCAATCGTTCGGATAACAAGCAGACTTGCAAGGCTCAAAGGTGAGGTGAAACGAATGGACTGTAAAATGCCAGCGACAAGAGTCTTTGACCGCAGCATCTGGGATTATACTCTTCAGGGAAAACATCAGCTCTTCCATCAAACTTCTTATCCAGCGATGATTGAATATGTTGAAAATACACAGATGAATAAAATAGTGAAGCGGGGTAGCACCGGAATAATCTCGTCCGGGTATCCATCCGGTTTAGCAGAAAAAATCGCAGAAGAGAAAAATATATCTCATCTTATTCTGAATGCTGTAAATCCACTGCCAGCGAGGCATATAGAAGAATTTCTAAAACAGCATCAACGCGTGCTTGTTGTTGAGGAGGCAGAACCGTTTATAGAGCACCAGCTTTATGACAGGGTGCTTGGAAAATATACCGGACACCTTCCTTATGGTCGAATAAACAGCGAACACATAATCCATGCACTTGAAAACATACACCTAAATTCGGTTAAAAACATCATCGAACCACAGAAAATAAAGCACCGTGGTTACGGCGTTTATCTGTGTAGCAACTGCCCGTTCACGCCTTTATACGATGCCCTTAATGATTTTGATTTTCCAGTGGCAGGTGATGTCGGGTGCTCAATTCTAATGGCAACTGAAGGTAGTGTTGATATGGCAGTGTCTCTTGGGTCTGCCATTGGAATAGCACTTGGATTTAACAACAAAGGTGTGGCAGTGATTGGAGATTTTGCTCTTGCACATTCCGGGCTGCAGGGCATCATCAACGCAGTGCAGAACGATTGTGATCTTCTTGTATTTGTAATCTGCAATGGTATTGCAGCAATGACCGGGGGGCAGAAGGCAGTGGATCTAAAAAAAGTTGTAGCTTCTATAGTAAAAGATGTTATCACAGTGGATGCAAAATCTGCAACCAGAGACATCTATACAACAATTATAAACGAAAAAATTGTAAAAAAAGGTGTGAGCGTTGTGTTTCTGGATGGGGCATGCCCAAAAGATGCGAGCTTTCAGGTAATAAAATTATAATATTGTGGGCTGCCCAATTCCGGTACCGAGTACCTTGTTAACTAAACGGTTTCTCTGCAAGCATTTTTATTATATTTCTTCGTGTGATGATTCCCACGAGTTCTTGATCATTCATAACAGGTATTCCTCCGATGTTCTGTTCAAGCATGGTTGTTACAACTTCTCTTAACGAGGTATTTGTTCCAACAGTAGTAACCCGTCTGGTCATTATATCTTCAACGATCAGGTTTCTTATACGGCTGTCCTGCTGATTGCTCGACACAAGCTCTCTGAAAGCTCGCATGGCTTTTGCTATATCTTTCTCTGTAATAATTCCAATGAGCTTTTCTTCTTCCATGACAGGCAGTCTTCCAATATCTTTATCCAGAATTAACCTTCTTGCGTGTGATACTCTGTTCGATGGATTTACTGTTATCGGTTTTCTTATCATGGCATCTTCTGCAATACCATCAAGAAGTTTGCTGTTTTCAAGGATCTCGTTAGGTGTTATCCAGCCGATGGTGTTGCTGTCACCTGTCACAACCAACACACCTCTCATCTTGTCAATGATTGTAATTGCTTCTGTTAGTTTCATTTCAGGAAGCACTTTAGTGAAGTTGTTGGTTGTGGCACTGGTTACATGCAGAGATGAAGCAGGAAGGCTTGCTTTTTTTCTTGTTCCAAGCTCTCGTGCTATATTTCTCATGGTGATAAAACCTAAAATATTTCCATTGTGTGTTACCAGTAATCTGCGCATTCCAGTTTTTTCCATCATGTCCATTGCATTGGAAAGAGTTTGTGCCTTATCAATATGTAAAGGTTCTACCATAATATCTTTAACTTGCATAGTTTCCTCCTTAATTACGTTTGTTTTTGATTTCATTTAGGATGTTATCGGAATGTAGAATTCCAACAATTTCAATTTCGTCATCAATTACGATCAGTGATTTTGTTCCGGTTGTGGACATTATTTTTGCAGCATCAACCACTTTTTCATTACTTGTGATCGTCTTATTAAGGGGAGTCATAACGTCTTCTGCTACAAGCGGCATCTCACGGATGTATCTGTATTTTTTCATTCCTGCTGCTACATCTTTTCTTGCCATCTTAACTTCCCTGCCATACACGTTTCCATTGGAATCAGTAAGTTCAGTAAATGCCAGGTTATCTTTTGAAATCATTCCAGCAGGCTTGTTTCCTTCTGTTAGAACTACTATTACGTTAACATCATTCTCATTCATCTCATAGAGTGCATGGTTAATGGTGTGATGAATATTGACTGTCACCACATATCTATCCATAACATCCTTCACTTTAATGATATATTCCTTCGTTGAATAATGCCTGATCAGGTCATGTTTTGTGATAATTCCAACGAGTTTTTCATCATTCTTATCTTTTTTGATTACCGGAAGTCCACTGATTTCGTTTTCAAGCATTATTTCTGCTGCCTGTGCTACAGTTGCTTCCTGATGGATATTAAGCAGGTCCCCGGTCATGACAAGGCTTACCGGGATATTATCGATGGGCCGACGTCTCCATGTTGGTTCAGCCTGGGAAAGTCGTTTCGTAATATCCTTTTTTGTAACAATACCAACAGGATTATTTTTTTCTCCTATTACGATCAGTCGTCCGATGTCATGTTTTAACATGAGATTTCTTGCCCGTGATATTGGCTCACCGGCTGATACTGCATACACCTGTGTAGTCATACACTGTTTTATCATATTAACACCTTTAATCAAATTATATTAACGATCTTATAAAATCTCTTTCTGTAATGATTCCAACAAGTTTCTCATCATCAACTACTGGCAGTGAACCAATTTTATTCTCTACCATTAAATGGGCAGCTGTTCCCATATCAACCTCAGGGGCAACAGTTATTACTTCTTTTGTTACCAGTTCTTTTACTGGCACGTCCAGTGCCTCTGACGCATTAGCACTGATCAGTTTATTGAACACCTCACCACTTGCAAGGTATCGCAGCACATCAGAAGCAGTAATCATACCAAATAACACTCCCTCTTTTTTAACTGGAAAACGGCGAAATCCATGAGTTATCATATTACTGGCAGCCTTGCTTATAGGAAGGTCCGGACTTATACTTATGACGTTCTTACTCATATATTCGTTGACGTTTTTACTGGTTGCCATATTATCATGCAGCCATACAATATCCCTCTCGGATATAATAGCCCTGACGCGGTTATCACCATCGACAATTGGAATTCCGCCAATATTTTTTTCAATCATAACACGAAGGGCATTATTGATTGAACTTTTTTCATTTAGGGATACCACATTCTCTTCCATTATTTCTCTGATGCTTTCATTAACAGCGGCAAGAAGATTGTTGTGAAACCGGCTCTGAAGAAGATTATGACGCAACCCGCCTCCCATGAAATCGGCAATGTCGAGACTGGTTACGATTCCAACAATACGGTTTGTGCCAGCATCAGCTATCGGAAGTCGTCTGAAATGATATGTTAGCATAGTCTTTGCAGCACCCATAATAGTTGTTGTGGGAGGTATCATAACCACTTCACGGGAAGCAATGGTCATCACATCACCTTCACGATCAGATATTCGTGATTCAAAACTAACCGGTCCAAGATTTTTGCTATACGCATCTTTTCTTACATTTTGATTATGTAACGTCATTTTATCACATCCATTGTCATTAGACCATGTCTTACGTTTTCATTACTCGATTGCTAATGCACTCTATTGCTTGCGCAATCGAGAATTACTGGTTTTTTTCTGCACAACGAAGTTGTGCAGTGGATTTGCATTCTAATGCACTCTATTGCTTGCGCAATCGAGAATTACTGGTTTTTTTCTGCACAACGAAGTTGTGCAGTGGATTTGCATTCATGTGTCAATCATTATCTGTGCAGCATCATACAGATCCATCATCCCAATGAGTGCTCCGTTCTCCATAACGCAAAGACGCCCTACATTCAACCGCAACAGTTGCTCAATACAAGCTTTAATTGTTTCGTCCTTTGAGATAGTATAAAGGGGAGTATTCATAATTTTTTCAACCCTGGCTGGTGCCCTGCTGTGGCGTGCATAGCCTGATTTTATAATATCATGTATTGTGATCATTCCAACCGGTTCTTTTTTATCCATCACAGGCATCCCTGAAATTCCAGAGTTTAACAGGTTTGACCATACCTTGTTTAATATATCAGAACGCTCACAGGTTTCAACATCAGTTTTCATGATCTCAAAAATCTTTTTCTCAGGTATTTTTTCGTTAAGTGCTGTAAATATGTGTGTTAACCCAATAATACCAGTGACCACCGGGCATGCCTGTTTATCAACCACTGGTAAGTAACGTAATCGCAGTTCTGACATGGAACGTAAAACTGAACGTATATCGTCCTCTGCCGTTATAAGTGGAACATCACTGACAAATCCATCAATCGTTACATTTGAACGTGTAGATGTAACACGCATCACATCCTTATCAGTTATAATCCCCTTCAAACAGTCATATGCATTTACTACTGGCAGGATCTGATAATTATGATCCCGCATGATCTGACGTGCATGTGTGATATGATCTTTTTCTCCTACCGACACCACGTGCTTCTGCATAAATTTATTTACCTTCATCCTATTCACCTGTACTAACGTGCGTAGAAATAACGAATAAAAACATAACAACTATATTTATCGGTAACTTATGTTGTGCATTCTTCACTTTTTCAACCCTCCAATTAACCAATTGCTTTTTCCTCCTTATAATACAAGTTCTCCCTTTTAAGAGAAGGCAATTGAATTATTCTGTCTCGGCACAAAATTCACACAAATATTTTCCATTGGTAAGCACCAATCTTTCACTGAGCCTTCCGCAATCCTCGCATATACCCTGTGATGGGGTTTCCGTTCCAACGGGTTCTGGAGGGAAGTGTTCAGCGTTCATCTGTACAAGCTCTGAGAATATCTCTCCCATCTGAGTTGATACAACGAGCAGGTCCGTATCTGTGATGATTCCTACAAGATTGCCCTCGTCCACGACTGGGAGGCGATGTATGCGCATTTTAAACATTTTATGCGAAGCTTCGTTGACAAACTGCGCCGGATGAATAGTTATCAGACGTCTTGTCATCACATTCTCTGTAAGAACTGTTGATGGACGCAGATCTTTTGAAACTACTTTTCTTACAATATCTTGTTCAGTGACAATGCCAACAGGGCGATTATTATCAACAACAATAACGCCGCCAATACCATGATCACTCATTTTTTTAGCAGCATCAACACACGAAGTCTGCAGCTCAATGGTAACAACATCCTTAGTCATTATTTCTTTAACATAGACTTCTATTTCCACAAATATTTCTCCAGATATCATTAACTAGTACTCAAACTATAATAAATCATCGACTTCAAATATGCTTATAATACTATCAAATTTCACTATTGAAATTGACTGCGATTATATAACGCACGAACTGCACGTTTTGATTCAAACTGCGACGGCATACCCCCCAGCAGAGCAGCGGGGCGTGTTCCATACCGTCGCTTTGTTATCCGGTATTATTCAAAAATCTAAAAGTTTCATCTGACCATACTCCTCTTTTTCTTCTTCACTATCTTGCTTTTCGACATAGGTTTTAATGATCTGCATAACCCTAGATGGTGCATGATCTCGGTGTTGCACCAACAAAAACATGCACATGATTTCCATCTGTGTCCAATGCATCAAATTCAAACCAATATCTTTTCCCAATTTTAGTGCATATTTCTTTAAAAAATTCAATTCTATCAGTGCCATACAATAATTTCTTTCTATATTTTATGCAATGCACCATATGGTATCGTATTTTATAAACACAATAGCTCGCATGTTTCAACTCGACCATCAATGTTCTTATATATAAACGCTTAAAAAAAACTCGCTTCGTGGCTTGTACCAACCGCGAGCTCTGCAGCGGGGTTAATAATCAAATGAAAAAGGATTAGATCAGATCTTTCCAACAATGTGGGTCGGGGGCAAACAGATCCCCACCCCCTGTATATGCAGCAGCTCGACAGCCTCCTTGACAGTAATACGGCACATATTCACAATTTTTACATTCTCCTCCTAATTGATCACTTTGTAAATTCCGGAATACGTTAAAAACATCCGAATTATTCCAAATATCTTTTAAACTGTTTTTTCGAAGGTTCCCAGCGACAAAATTGCGCAAGAAGGGACACGGTAATATATCTCCTAATGGGGTTATCACCACATCAGATACTCCAGCCGAACAACCCACACGTGACTGACCTTCGATTGTATTTGATATACCTGCAGAACACGGTTCAAATAGCCAAGGAAATAACCCATCTATCTGCATGTCGATAACATCTTTATACTCTTCTTTTTTCCGGAGCATTGTTTTTGCAAGATTTTTTATTTCCGAGGGAGCTATTGCCAATTCTTCAACGTTTTCCTTGCCCCTTCCAATAGGAACAAACGGCGATGGTTTAAACGAGGTCGCACCACATTGAACTGCTAAGTCGACAAGTGCTTCAAGTTCATTGACATTATATCTTGTGATCGCAGTACTCATTAGCGTCCAGTAACCAGCGTCAGAGAATGTTTTTAAAGCTGTTGTTGCTCTTTCAAAGGCTTTTTTGTCTCCTCGAAAAGCATTATGCGTCTGTTTTAACCCATCCACACTCACCTGCACTGAGAACACATTTGTGTCTCTCAATCGTTTCAACAAGTTGTCGTCGACAAGGATTCCATTAGTTGTTAGTTTAATTCCAAAATGAAACCGTGAAGCATAGTCTAAAATATCAAAAAAATCTGGTCTGGTCAGTGGTTCCCCGCCGCCAAAGGTGATTTTAAAAACCTTCATCGCTGCCAATTGTTTGATGGTCTTTTTAACTTCTTCCAGCGACATTTCATCTCGTTCTCGGTTTCCGGCCTCGATTAGACAATGTTTACATTTTAAATTACATTCACATGTTATCTCCCACAGAACAGAAAGCGGTGCCAAGAGACTGCCAACATTTCGAGCCTGACAGTCTGTAATTTTTGGATAAGGGTAAGAATGCATAGAATCGGGTATCGGTTTGGAATGTTTTCGCTTTTGCTGCCTCCAATTAATCGCACAATACCTTTCAAATTTATTGAATACCTCGTAAACATATCGTTCAGTTTGATCATGAGAAAGTGAAAACTCATCAGCGACTATTCCTGTTATTTCTTTGAGTGAAAAATGGCCATTGCAATGTTCAATTATGCGCATCCCCATGTCATCCAACGCGATCTCATTGAAAAGATAGGGATTGAATACAAAGCCTCCAGTATTTTCTCTTCTGAATACTATAAATGAAAAGAGGGAGGGGACAGCGTCCCCATCCCTTTGATGGCTATCTTCTATTGGGGCGAGACCCATTCCCCTTATTTCTCCATCTTCATTCGGTTCAGCAATTGCGTGAGCGGTTTTTTGAATTGTTGTGGTATCTTGTTGGGAATTATTTCTATCATAGGGCCTGCTCCGCATTTATCAAACATATACGGACCTGCTGCACAGGAAAATACAGGAAGTCCGGATCTGCAGACATCAATCACCGAATTTGGAAGTCCCAGTTTACACTCTAGTACAATCATCGAATCAGGAAGTCCAGATCTGCAATGTAGTACAAGGGTGGGGGGGCATGCATTCACATTGTTTGATCCAAGCATTACAAAGCAATCCCTGTCATGCAGCACCCAGTTAGCAGCAAAGACATCTCCAGATGCTATAAGATCGTTGTATAAGTCTGTATACGCATCAATACCTGCCTGATATGCTTCCTCAACTGTCTTGCATTCCAGCAAAGCGTAGTTCGCGGCATTTGCAGCTCCTCCGAATCGGTCCTGATATCCAATAACGAAAACATGGTTTTCATCATACCCAAGATAGCTCGTTGCGCCATTGGTTATCGCCAGAGGGCCAAGTCCATCAGCAGATTTGCAAGAGACGGTGCTGGTGATTCGGTTCGCTAACAACCCAACATTTGCGCTGTCTATTGCAGGTTCGAGTGTGTTTGATTCCTGTCCCCACAGAGTAAATGTGCCGCCATGGTCATAATGTATGATCAAGGTAGGTTTGACTTCGTTTATCTTACTCTCAACATTCTCCCGCGTTGCAGCATTGATCGCCAAATCCGTTACCTGCCAGCCAAGGTCCAACGCTCTCTGTTTGACGAGTCCAGCCCAGTCATAAGAGCCAAGTTCGGTATAGCCATCGCCTGGCTTTCTCGGACGGATCAGCAATAGTTTCTTCTTCTTGAACAGAGGGAATAACTTGTGGATAGATATCTCACTGATTTGTGTGTAGGAAATTTTTTCCATTCTCGCATCCATTTCAATCTTCGCATCCATTTCAATCACCTCTTCCTTCTTGACAATTCCAACCGTCCTTTGTCCAGCGTTTTCCCAACCATCCTGCCGATCTCGGTGTCCTTTTCCACTTCATCAACCAATTGCTTTGGTGTGAAACTCTCAGTTCCAACCACCAAATATGGTTCATTGCGCTTCTCAAGTGGAATCGTATCCATCCACTCGTTAACCTCTTCACGTATGAGTCGCTTTTTTAGTTCAGCTTCCTCATCGCTTCGCTCTTGATATTTTTCCTTATTTCCTTTCATATTCTTCTCCTCATTTCCAAGTCACGAACTACACCCCATGCTTGAGTACAAGACATACTCTTAAGCGCGAGTGTTTATAACTTACTTTATCACAGGATTATAAAAACTTTTCGAGGCTCTTAGCCTTGCATTTTTTAAATTTTATCGATATCTACAGTAAATTTCTTCAAATTACCAAAATAGTTCTTAATTACACTAAACACACTTTTAACTTTAGATCGCTTATGATAGTGCTTTTTAAAAAATTCAAGGTTTTTTTGAACATTACCATCATGTCGCTCCATGCATAACTTCCTTTGCTTTTGAGAGTGGGATTAGATTTTGGCCAAAAATAAGGAATCCCATGTTGTTTAAAAACAAGATTACACGCTTTTTCGGAAAGATAACCTGCATCACATAGCCATTCCTTTATCGAAAAAACAGCAGCCACCATTTTGAGTAACGGTTCCAATCGTAATATGCAATTTTACGAAATCTTTCTTTTTCTTCTTTTGCAATAGTTTAGTGTTAGTGCCAGCATCTTTTTTCGTTTGTGAGTTTATAACAACAGAAAAGTATTCACTTTTCCGACTGGTTCTAAGACAGGTAGCATCAGAAGCAAAAATTGTTTCCAGTGCAGCTATTGGTTGAAGAAGAAATTGAAGCAAGATTCCCAATATCACGGTCATTTTTGGGTCTACCATATATTTTCGAAGAGTGTTAAAGTAAGGTACTTTTTTTTAGTCCAAGCTCTTTCTTATGATTATTCAACTCTCCGATTATGTCTCTGTAGCTCGTTTTATAGTAGATCTTAAAACAAAGGCAGATTACGATATCTCGTGTGAGATAAGGCTTTCTTCCTTTTCCTTTGTATAAAGAGAGAAGTGGCACAGTGTCCGGAATCAATAACAATAGCGAGAGAAATATTTGAAATCTACGCGTTTTTGCTTTGTTATATTCAAACCAATTACGTTTGGTTGTGCTCATGGGTAGTGGTTTCAAATTTTTCGATGTCTTCTGTTTCGAGTTTGACATCTTTCATGTAGATTTCCACATCAAATTCTTTTAAAAAATTAAGTAACCGCTGAGCATCTTTTTTCTTGATGATTACTACACTTCTTATTGGATTTATTAGAACATGAGGTATTTCGTCAAGAAGTCCTTTTCTTTGATAGAGCTACTTTCCTTTCTGAGAATGGTCTTTGTAGCCATATAACCGGTTACAAAACCGTTTTATGTCTTTAGTTGGGGTTTTTGGTTTATTTCCGAATGCCATCATTACGCCTTTTTCATCTTCGCATGTTTTTTCTTTGAATATCGATGTTAAAAACATAATATACGGTTATCCAGTTACCGTATAAATAGTTAACAATTTGACATTTCATTGTAGAATTTATTTATTAAAAAATTAATTTATGTGCAAGGCACAAAATGGCGAAAGAGTTAAAAACAATGGAACTATCCAATTCGGAGGAAATGTATAAAATGAGATTGGTGCTGCTTGGACCTCCGGGAGCAGGCAAAGGTACACAAGCAAAAAGAATCGCAGGTAAATACCAGATACCACACGTATCTACTGGAGATATACTACGGGAAAACCTGAGTGCTGGAACAGGGCTTGGACTCAAAGCCAAAACATATATGGATAAAGGTGAATTAGTACCTGATAATGTGTTGATTGATATAATAAAAGAGCGACTATCAAAACCGGACTGCTCAAGCGGATTCCTTCTTGATGGGTATCCACGAACAATATCACAGGCAGAAGCGCTAAATCAAATACTTGCAGATACGCAACTAGACATGGTGTTAAACATCACTGTCCCGGACGAAGAACTGCTCAAACGGTTATCTGGTAGGCGTATGTGTAAATGTGGAGCAAGCTATCACACAGAGTTTAATCCCCCAAAAATCATGAATGTATGTGATGTTTGTGGTAGCACATTGTATCAAAGAGATGACGACAAAGAGGAAGCTATCAAAAACCGCCTGAAGGTATATGCTAAACAGACACAACCACTCATTGATTACTACTCCAATCTATCGATGTTAAAAACCGTGGATGGCACCGAAAGCATCGATAAGATATTTGCAGAAATAACCAGTATTCTGGATACATACGAATGATAAAGGGATGGAATGTAATAAATTATTTTATTTTTGGTTTTTATGATTAACACTAAAATGAAAAAATCAATTGAAAAAGTAGCACTTGTATTAGGTTTTTCGATGTTTGGAGTTGTGCTACTGGAAGATTTCAGAAACTCTCTTGCAAGCGCGGTTGCAACAGTATTAAACCCTCTATTTACCAATCTCCCAGTCAGTGTTGTGCTATTTATCTTAGCAGCCATGACTGGTGCATACGCATCCATGATCCAAAAATACACCATGGATTGGGAGCTTATGCGACAGGTGCAGGATCGCATGAAAGGATTCCAGAAAGAATTCAAAGAAGCACAATTAGCCGATAACCCGCAAAGAGTCAAGAAGCTTGAATCACAGCGCTCAGACATGATGAAAGAGCAGGTTGAGATGTCTAAACAACAATTCAAGCCAATGGCATACATCAGTATCTTGTCTTTACCGCTATTTATAGGGGCAAATTATATAATTCTTGGTTCAACCTATACCATGGTTTTTCCATTTTGGGGTGAACAACCACTTTCCGGAAATGTTATTGGACCAATATACTACTGGTTATACTGGTACTTCATCTGCTCCATACCAGTAAGCCAACTGATACGAAAATTCCTTAATATAGGCGGAATATGAAAATCACTATTGGTGGACTTCCTGGAAGTGGTACAAGTACCCTTGCAGGAAAACTTGCAGGAAAGTTCAACTTAATAGTGATATCTGCCGGCGATACTTTTCGAAAACTTGCAAGAGAGCATAACATGAGTCTTGAAGAGTTTGGGCATCTTGCAGAAAAAGATCAAGATATAGATAAACAACTCGATAGACAACAACAAAAAATAGCACAACATCGTAATAACGTTATACTCGAGGGAAGGTTAGCCGGGCACTTTATAGAGGATGCAACAACAAGAATATGGCTTAAAGCGCCAATCGAGGTTCGAGCAGCACGGATTGCACATCGGGAGGCGGAAACAGTGACTCAAACGATAGCAGAAATCAGAACGCGTGAAGAATGTGAAGCTTCGCGATACAAAAACTATTACCAGTTAAACATCAACGACCTTACAATATATGACATCGTACTTGATACAGCACGATATACAAAAGAGCAGACAACAGGAATAATTAGTGAGGCAGTACAAAACCACGAACAATGAAAAGAGAGACAATAGTACTAAAAGAATCAGCAGCCAGCGCAAACTGTGGATGTTGTCCGAAAGAGCGGCCAGTAACTGAATACATAAAAAAGGGAGTCGTTAATCTTGATAAACCAAAAGGACCAACCAGCCATGAAGTAGCAAGCTGGGTAAAAAAAATCCTTCACATTGGAAGGGCAGGGCACAGCGGAACTCTTGACCCAGGAGTTACAGGCCTCCTCCCTGTTATGCTTGGAGACGCTACAAGAGCAGTCGATGCACTGCGTTTATCAGGCAAAGAATATGTATGCCTGATGCGATTACATAGAAGAACACAGAGTACACTGATAAAAGAGGTTTGTAAAGAATTCACTGGTGCAATATATCAGACCCCTCCAATCAAATCAGCAGTAAAACGCGAACTACGCATACGACACATTTACTATATCAATATCCTTGAATTAACAAGTACTGAAGTACTCCTGCAAATCGGATGTGAAGCAGGAACCTATATCAGAAAGCTGTGTCACGACATAGGACTTGCTATCGGTTGTGGGGCCCATATGCAGGAACTGAGAAGAACGGGTGCAGGACCGCTGACAGAAGATACAGCAGTGACACTACACGCACTTAAAGATGCTTACACTGTGTGGATAGAGGAAGGGGATGAAAGGGAACTTAGAACAGTTATACAACCAGTGGAGAACGCTCTTATCCATCTGCCACGAATTACCATTTTCGATACTGCGGTTGATGCAATATGTCATGGGGCACCTCTTGCAACACCAGGAATTACAAGCATAGAAACATCAATAAACAATGGCGACAATGTAGCAATATATACTCTCAAAGGCGAAATTGTTGCCATAGCAACGGCTTCGCTTTCAACTGACGATGTGATTAACAAGAAGAAAGTGATAGCAGCAACCACGAAACATGTGCTGATGAATCCAAACACATATCCGATGCATTGGAAAAAACGACGCGCCGAGGTAGTCTAGCGGTAAGGCGCAAGCCTGGAAAGCTTGTGGGGCATGAGGCCCCTCGAGGGTTCAAATCCCTCTCTCGGCGTTACGGTTTTTAGTACTATCCAAAAAAGCAGTATTATCCCTTTATAGTCACGAACCTAATATTTCTAACTTATGCTCTTCATCAATAAACTTTTCAATCCACCCCTTTGCAAAGCTAATCTGTGATGAACATTTCCGAAACTTATCACTAATTATCTCGTTCATGTGATTTAAATCTACAATAAACTCGCGTGAAATGACTTTCTTGATGCTTTTCCGCATCATCTGGTTTTCGGTAATTATGAGGAAATGGTTTTGCGTGGTGCATCTTGAAACTTTTTAAAATAATTCGTATCTGTTTTTGAGTATATCCAACTTTAAAATCTCTTAAAACAAGTTCTTTTACCTCTTCTGTTATCCAATTGTCTTTTTTTCAGTATTCTTTTTAGTTGTTTTTTTTGTTGAATTGAGAGCTTTTTGGGATTTTCCTCCTGCAAATTTTGATTTTAAACCGTCACATCCTGCTTCATCCCATCTGTTCTGCCAGATATAGGCAACAGGTTTTGAAATTTCTACTCTTTTGGCTGCCTTCTCAACACTTAAGTCCTTCATAACGGAATTTGATAAGATGCAATCTTTGTAAAATTTTTACAT
>RXIJ01000012.1 GCA_004212095.1 Methanosarcinales archaeon
TCCGGGTTGGACTGGAAGGTCAGCCCTCTTGAGCTTGCATACGGGGTACATGGAATTGTGAGAAGAGTGAGTAAGGAAAATGACCCCTACAGCGATGTGAAACAGAGGTGTAATGATGCGGTGTTAAGGATGTATCCAGCGATGCGAAAGATGGTTGATGAGTCATCAACACCACTTTTAACTGCTGTAAGACTTGCTATTGCAGGCAATATCATCGATCTTGGCATGGGAACAAATTTTGATATTAAAAAAACTGTCGTTAGTACATTAAAAAAAGATTTTAGAATCGATGATTTTTCAAAATTTGTCAGAACATTAAAAAACTCTACAAATATCACCTATCTCGCAGACAATGCCGGAGAAATTGTGTTTGATAAACTGCTGCTCGAAACAATTCTAAAGGAGTATGATATTGAAAAAATATTGTTCGCAGTAAAAGGAGCTCCGTTTATTAATGATGCAACATTAGAGGATGCGATAGATGCAGGTCTTGGTAAGTTACCTGGTATCAAGTTCATTGGTGTTGGAATAGGCAATGGTAGTGAAATAAAGTATTCCAGTGAAAAGTTTGCAGATATTCTTGCAACTAGTGACATAGTTATCAGCAAAGGACAGGGCAACTACGAGGCATTCAGCAGCTACAGGGATATCTTTTTTTTACTTATAGCAAAATGTCCGGTGATAGCAAGGGATATTGGGGTAAACGTAGGGGATATAATCTTAAAATACAGTTCGAAAAAATAAAGGACAGAGGATACGATATGACACTAAATATTGCATGGGGTATCACCGGTTGCGGTGACCGTTTAGAAGAAACAATGCGTCTGATGGAACAAATCAATAAGGAATGTGATGTGAAAATTGATGTGTACCTATCTAAGAATGCAGTACTTGTAATCAAAAAATACGATCTCTTCGAAGAGCTTAAAAAGCATTTTGAAGTAACAATAGAGAGAGGCCCTAATACACCTTTTATCATCGCAGACCTTCAGCTTGGAAAATTTGATCTTATCATTATATGCCCTGCTACTGGAAACACAACAGCCAAAATAGCATATGGTATAGCAGATACGCTGTTATCAAATGCAGTAGCTCAGGCAATGAAAACACAACTACCAATTTATATATATCCTGCAGATCAGAAAGAGGGAGATATTATCACAACACTCCCGGATGGAAGAAAGTTAACTCTCACCATGCGCAACATTGATATTGAAAACACAGAAAAACTGAAAAGAATGGCAGGTATTAACGTGCTTGAATCTCCGCAACGAATTAAAGAGATTATACCCCAATGGCATCAGGGCCCTGTGACGAAATAACAATCAGAGTCATGCCAATGATAGATTATATTTTTGATAGGGCTTCCGTATTTCCTGAAAATACCAGCGCAGTTACGTTTTTCATATTAATCCGCGCGGGACTCCTACACCCAGCCTGTCCCGCATCTGCCTGCGTTCATCGGTGACTGGGCAATAATTATCATGCATCTTACCACAGAAGAAGAAAAAACCTACAATGGAGAATATGGCAAAACGCTTGCCAAGTGTATGCAGATCCTCGTGGCACTTGGTGAAATCTACGATGCTGACCGTTTGATTCGGATCAAGAGTGTGCAGGTTGCAGGCGTTTCGTATAAAACGATAGGTGATGCCGGTCTTGAATGGATTTCTGATCTTCATGGCAGTGTTGTTGTGCCTTCTATCTTAAATCCAGCAGGAATGGACTTGAAAAATTGGAGGAAAATGGGGATTGATCGGGCTTTTGCAGAAAAACAGATTGAGATTATCTTAGCATATAAACGTCTTGATGTACGGTGTGAGTGTACATGCACACCATATCACATCTACGAGGAGTTTGCTGGTTTCAAGGAGCATCTTGCGTGGAGTGAGTCGTCAGCAGTATCTTATGCAAATTCAGTGATTGGTGCGCGAACAAATCGTGAAGGCGGGCCTTCTGCTCTTGCAGCCGCTCTCATTGGAAAAACAGCAAACTATGGGCTTCATCTCGATGAAAACAGGGTCCCTACCATAACAGTTAAAGTTGAAGGACGATTGCGTGATGCTGATTTTGGGGCTGTTGGCAATATTGCAGGTTCCATGGTAAAAGATCAGGTGCCGCTCTTCAAGTTTAAAACAATACCAGCACAAGAGGAGTTAAAACAACTTGGTGCTGCCCTTGCTGCGTCAGGTTCAGTGGCATTGTACCATGTCAGTAACGTTACACCGGAAGCAAAAATCTATCCTGATCCGGTGGAGACAATTAGCATTGATAAGAAGAGTATTGATGGCGTGTATGCAAGGAGGTGCAAGCCAGACCTGATTGCTCTTGGTTGTCCGCATCTCGGGACAAAAGAGCTATTTGAACTTGCAAATCTTCTTAGAGACAGGAAGGTTAAAAAAGAACTATGGATATTCACATCAAGAAGACTTGGTGAACGTAATCCTGCACAAATAGCTGCGATTACAAACAGTGGTGCGAAAGTGTTCTATGATACGTGCATGGTAGTATCGCCTGCAAGTGAACGGTTTGAGTGTATAATGGTAAATTCTGGGAAGGCTTTGCATTATGTACCAAGCATGTGTGGAGTTCCGGCCGTTCTCGCTACAACTGAAGAATGTATAAAGACAGCCATTCGCTGAAAGATAGCAACACTATTGTAAGGTTTTTTCACCCCACCACTGCCCGACTATCTACCACTTCACACAACGTGAGCAGAGATACACTAACTCTTGATTCCTGCAAGCACTTCACACAACGTGAGCAGAGATACACTAACTCTTGATTGCGTAGCAATCAAGTTGTGAAGCAATCGAGTTGTCCATAATCGTTGTTTGTATAGTAGCTTGTAAAATGTTTCGTTTCTTCACTTCCAAATAATATTCTTGCAAGGCTTGGCTTGTTAAGATATACGATTACTGGCGTTCCCTCGATGTCTGCGAGTTTTGCCGCATCATCTACCGCATCATACAAGTTTCCAAGATCGTCCACCAGACCAAGCTTTTTAGCTTTGCTGCCAGTGTAGACCCTCCCATCTGCAATATCTCTGACTTCGCTCTTCGTAAGGTTTCGTCCCTGTGCGACCTCGGTTACGAATCGATCATAGACTTCAAGTATTGTTTTGTCTGCGTATATTTTCTCAGCATCGGTGAGCCCGCGCCAGTCTGCGCCCATATCCTTGAACTCCCCCGATTTAGCAATGTAGTGCTTTACTCCTTCTTCTTCATAAAAGGAGGTTTTGTTTTCGAAAGTCCATATCACACCAATGCTGCCGGTTATGGTACCCGGGTTTGCAATTATTTTATCTGCTGGTGCGCTGATATAGTATGCCGCACTCGCTGCCACATCCCCCATAGACACAACAACAGGCTTGTCCATTTTTTTTATTTCACATATGATCTCCTGTGCTGCTGCTGGCGAACCTCCAGGGCTATTGATCCGAAGCACCACAGCTCGTATGTGATCATCCTCATTTGCAGTTCTCAGACTTGTTGTTATATCCTCTGATGTAGCAATACCGATCCCGGCAGGAATGCTTCCAGTCAGCATCACCCCCTGCACATGTATGACTGCGACCTCGTCACCTTTGATTTGGAAGTCGGAACCATAAAAAATCAGATAAAAACTTGCAGTGATCAGAGATACTAAAAAGATTACGATTACTAGATATATTGTCCATTTGCGTGTATTCTCTCTACTCATTAATGCTGGTTATTTCTTTTTGCCTCTTTAAAGCCTTTCGTATAATGTCTTCTTCTGGCTTTCTAAATAGCTCAGTAATGCCCGTTTTTTTAGATAGTAGATCAAGTCCCTGTACCACAGCGATTGGGGTAGCGCCATCACCTTCGCCCATGAGAAGATTTGCAAATCCTGCAATTTCGTCAAGTATTGCTTCATATTTCGCTTCAAGCGTTCTCCCGAACAAATCGAGGCTCCCGCGCCAATCATGCATTGCCTGTATGCCTGACACACCGATTGCTACACCGGTTTGTCCATTTCTGAAAGCTCTACCATTGGTATCTATGATTACAACACCAGTTTTGATACCTGTCAATTCCTTTAATCGTCCCCTTGTCTGTTCTGCATTATAATCCGCATCAGCAGGAAGTATTGTTACAGAATCGCCTTCTCCGGTATTTGATACATCAATACCGGCATTGACACAGATATGTCCATCTTCCATTTCAACAAGGAGAAAAGGAGATTCAATTAATGTTTCTTTTGAATTGTCAAGCACTGCCTGTACAAACCGTGGGTCAGCGTTGTTTCTCTCTGCAATTTCCATAGCACGTGTGGTTGGGTTGTAGCTATCAAGCCGCACCAATCCTTGCTCTGCTTTTGCAACAATGCTTGATGAAATTACCACGATATCTTTTTCTTTAAGTTCTGTTCGTTCAATTATTATCCGGGCAATGTCATCTCCCTTTTTTATGAGCGGTACGTTATTAAGAGTATAACAGCATACGTTCATCAAAGGTCGCAGAAGGCACCTTACCATAGTTAAACCATGTGGTGAATTAATGTCTCAAGCTATAATTGAGGGACACAAAACAAATCATGTTCGGAGTGTTTTCGGAGTGATTGAGAAAATAAAACCATTAAATATAGAATAATCCTTTGCGCAACGTTTGGGAGAGATATGTTTGGTCTTCTTCCTCGTTCGCTCCTGTTATCACACATATCATCTAGGATCAAGCGAAATGCTCCCGATCCACGAGTGATTTAAAGGAAAGTGTCGTGGAGTATGAAACTGATAAAATTCAGAAACCCTGAAAATTGAAGGGTAATTGTGTGGCCAGGCTCCACCCCATTTTTCATTTCAAACATCATCGCTTTTATACTATGCAGAGGTTCATAATTATATGAATGTTGTAACAGAACATATCAGTATTAGTACCAGGGGAAACGTGGATATACTCGATATCACTGATGAGGTATCCGGCTTATTAAAAAAATCTAACTTTGGAAGTGGAATAGTCACAGTGTTCGTACATGGTTCAACGGCAGCACTGACAACCATCGAATACGAGCCAGGTCTAGTAGAAGATATGAAACGAATGCTTGAGCATGTAGCACCGCAGGGCATTGAATATAAACACAATCTTCGCTGGGGTGATGGCAATGGACACTCCCACATCAGAGCATCACTTCTTGGACCAAGCATTACCGTACCGTTTCAAGATAGCAGCCTGATGCTTGGCACATGGCAGCAAATTGTATTTATTGATCTGGACAACAGACCACGAAGCAGAGATATTATTGTACAGATTATGGGTTACATGGATAGGTAATACTGCTTCATCGGTGTTCGGTTAAGAGATAAATCATAATAACGCAATAAATATCGGGTAAAGTCATCATACTTGGCTTCCCATCCGCGACCGGTTTTAATTTTAATATGCATCAAGATTTGCCAGAGCATTCAAGTTGTCAAAAACGTGAGAAATGGATCTTTGCCCATACTGTGGCAAAGACGTGAGCCCAGAATGGACAATCTGCCCATACTGCGCACCAAAACTGAAACTTACCATACCCAAAAATAACACAGACACATCTTACCAGTGGCAAGATTATGCTGGTTTCAGATGGGCGTGTTTTATAATCACATCTTCCTGTGGCCAATCAGTGAATGATCCTTTGTTTCCTGTTTTCACGGTTTTTATACGGTTAATGGTATCCATACCAGACATTACTTTACCAAATACTGCATAACCGTCGTTACCCTTTGCATAGTTCAGGTAATGATTATCGGCAACGTTGATGAAAAACTGGGAAGTAGCGCTGTTAGGGTCGCCTGTTCTTGCCATTGCGATGGTTCCAACCTGGTTTTTCGATCCGTTGTTTGATTCTAACTTGATGGGCTTATGAGTTGGTTTCTCTTTACCATCGGGGGTGTAGCCGCCTCCCTGGATCATAAAATTGTCGATTATGCGGTGGAGGATGGTGCCATCGTAATGCTCTTCCTGTACGTAGCGAATGAAATTCTCGGTCGTTATCGGGGCATTTTCGTGATCAAGTTTGATCTCAATCTGCCCCATATTTGTCTCAAGCACAACTATGTTCTTCATAGTATGCCGGGTTTACTCGGGTATCGTATAAAATAGTTGGGTGTTCTACTGTCTTTATACGCCGAATCTCAAAAATTATCCGGTTAATGCAGCACACTGGAAACTATGTTTGGTGTGCTGGAGTGTTAAGGGTTTAATCTATTGTTTCGTATAATTTGGTTTGATGTATGCTTTTGCCCGGGTTACTCAACCGATTGGTATCATCCCAGCGGTGCTTGCTTCTTCTTTTGTGATTGTTAGAGCCTGTCCCACAATAACCCAATAAACAATGAGGTGTGCCCCCCTACCAGACACAATTTTTCTTTATTCTATCCACAAATAAGATGTTTGTGAGTTGTTAGACAAATTAAAACTGTCTAATTTATATATATGTTGTACTTATGTGGCTATGGGGGGTGTATTATGTAAATCACCAAGCAAAGATTCCTATATTAACTCAAAATCGCCTTATTCAAAACGTTCTCTTCTTATCGACATAAATAACTCTGCGATTCATATTTAGCCCCCTCCACCATCACATTTGTTTGTTGGCTGGAATACATATTTTCCCTCTTGCTATTAATTCTATTCCCTCTTTCACAGCTTCGCTAACAATCCCGATCTCTTTTTTCTTTTCTCCAAACTCCTCTGGTGTGTAGCAAATAGCTTCCAGTAAAACCAGACCTTCCCACTCGACAGAAACGTCCCTCAGCCGTTTCAACCAGTTAATCCCCTCAAATTTTTTACCCACGATAATCCCAAATAATAAGACTTTTTCTGCTGAATATTTATCGCTAATTACCGCTAAAAAGCGATTAATCCATTTTTTCACATTTCTATCTGTGATTCGATCCATTCTAACGCCCCCTTACTGTTATTTAAAATTTCCTTTACGAGATACGCATCATAGAGCTCATAAGGCGTTCCATAAGCTGCATCCGGGTACCGTGTGGTAACGAACTCCGGCGTTAATTGCCTTAAAAATATGTAGAACCTGGATGGCATATCTATCTCTGTTGCAAGGTAAATTAATGAGTGTGTTGTGCCCGGGGACATCCGTTTTTTTTTGCAGTATATATTGCCTTTAAACTATTGCCTTTAAACCCTTTTTCAACCGATTGCTGACAGAAGAATGCACACGCATAATAGTCTTTTGAATTCTTGCAGTTTATGCTGTTATTAAATCTCTTTTTGCTTGTTTCCACCACTCTTTAACTTCTTTTCTCATAATACTAACCAATAAATACTATTTTCATCTTACCTCAACCTTGTCACTTGTAAGCTGCCTTAAGCTCAAGCAGCAGATCTTTGAAAAGATATTTTCCTGGCATTATGATGTTTTTTATCCCGTATTTTTTCAATGTATCAGCTGTTGGTATGCCAATTGCACCAACTAATATGTTATTCATACGGTCTAAAAGACTGCCTGACACATTCATACTCTCTGCAATACTCATAAAGTTGCGAACCATCATAGTGCTTGTAAAAGGCAGTATATTCACTTCACCGCAAAGAACCTGCCTGATAAACTCTTGCTGCTTTTCTCCGGACGGTTTCACGAGAGTGTATACGCAGGTTTCATGTACCTTTGCCCCCAGTTCTAACAATTTTTCAACAAGTACCGGTGCGCCATGCGTACTTCGCACAATATCAACCTCACATCCGGAAACATCTGATAGTAATTCAATTAAACCTGTTGAACTGTATACTTCCGGCATCAGTGAAACATGAATTCCATGCTGTTCAAGAGCGCCTTTTGTGTTTGGACCAATTGCTACAATCTTGCTATTATTCAAACCTTCAATAAATTGTCCAATGTTTTGTATCTTGCACAGGGTAAAATCCACACCATTGGCACTTGTAAAAATGACATAATTAGCATTAGAGCTGAATACTCGCCCTGTGAAACTTTCAAAATTCTCATCCAGGTTATCGCTTATTTCGATCATCGGGCACACGACAGCATCAAAACCAAGAGATGTGGCAAGGTCAAGTGAATCGCGAGCATAACGCGCCGGGCGCATAATTCCAACAGTACCGTTCATCGTATCTATAGTGAAAAGAACAATATATAAAGCTCTTGTTTCAATATGAGATTATGAAACGTCGCTACTTGGAAGGAATCAGTGCTAATATATTATTACTTGGTATTGTCAGTTTTTTCAATGACCTGAGCAGTGACATGATTATGCCAATTCTGCCCATGTTTATAACCACACTTGGCGGGACTGGTTTTACTGTTGGATTAATCGGGGGATTGCGAGATAGTATTTCAAGCATACTCAAAGTTTTTTGTGGATACTGGTCTGATCGGACAGGAAAAAGGAAGATTTTTGTCTCTTCCGGTTACCTGACTTCATCGATCTTCAAAGTATTCCTGGCATTTTCTCAAACATGGCTGCATGTCCTGGTTTTTTCCGGTATGGAACGAGTGGGCAAAGGGTTAAGAAGTGCACCAAGAGACGCAATAATTGCAGATTCTATGCCAGATGAAAGAGGTAAAGGATTTGGAGTTCATAGAGCACTGGATACAAGTGGTGCAATCCTCGGGTCAATCGTTGTTTTTATTTTATTCTGGCTTTTTGGACTTAGTTTTAGCTCAATTATATTCATTGCTGCAATTATCTCATTTTTCTCATTAATTCCACTACATTTTGTAAAAGAAGAAAGAAAAAAGCTGCAGGATATAAATTTGCGAATAAGTCTAAAAAATATTCCAAAACCACTCAGGTTATTTATTTTAATCTCTGGCATGTTTGCTTTAGCAAATTTTAGTTATATGTTCTTTATTCTTGAGGCATCCGAAGCCTTTGCAGGTAAATTATCAGTTGGGGTACCAATCCTGTTGTATATCCTGTTCAACATTTTTTATGCTGTATTTGCTATTCCATTTGGCACTCTCTCTGACAAAATAGGAAGAAAAAATGTACTTATCTCTGGTTATTTGTTATTTTCATTAACTTCTCTTGGGTTTGCGTTTTTTAGATCTCTTACAGCATTTGTGATCTTGTTTTCTATTTATGGCATAGTTCATGCAATGGTTGATGGGACCGGGCGTGCTTTCGTCTCTGACTTATCCCCTGTAGAACTGAGAGCCACTCACCTTGGAACGTTTCATACGATAATGGGCATTACAGCACTGCCAGCAAGTTTGATAGCCGGACTTTTGTGGCAGATTCACCCAAGCACAACCTTTATTTACGGTAGCGTAGTAAGTAGTATCGGGTATAGGGTGACTCATAAACAACGAGTTACATAGAACTGCCTAACTTCGTTGTACAAAAATAACATTTAACTCTCGACTGCTTCGTAGTCGAGTATCTAAACGTGTTCTGCACCAGACATCGTATTCTACACCGGATATTTTATCTGCAGGATATAATAAAATAAAAGGCGATTTGTAATGGAAAAAATTAAAATAGGAATTGTAGGAATCGGTAATTGTGCAAGTTCACTTATCCAGGGAATTGAGTACTATAAAAAT
>RXIJ01000071.1 GCA_004212095.1 Methanosarcinales archaeon
TATCTAAAAATCCGAGTGTTTTATCACCACGGGGAAGTGCAGAGAACTGGAAAGGCACCTCCTCTTTTTTCTTCTGCCTGGCTTCGCGGTTAAATTCTCTGTTTTGATCCATACCTTTCGGTGTCAGGGATGTTGATCACGCAGTATTCTGGCAGGTACCTTAAATGTGCTCTCTCGTAAAATTTAAGGAAAGATGAATAAACCAGAATGTTTAAGAAAAATACGCATAGTATATTATTATGAAACATAGAATTATATCGTCAGGTGAACAGGCAGTATTTGAAGCAGGGATTAAGCTTGGGGCATTGTACCACCAATTCACAGGTGCCCCAATCAGTCCCACGAGTGTTGATTCTATGGAAAAAGCCATAGAAGAAAGTATTGCTCTTCAACCTTATGTAATAAATATAACTGTGAAAATAGACCGCGACATTATAAACGCACGTTTAAATAAATTCGGGTACTGTGAAATCGAGGGACGCATGCTGGATATAACTCTTATAACGCGTGTTGGATGCAGCACAGCGACAGTGAGACTGTCTTATGACAGCAAACTTGAGTATCCTTTAATGAAGATATTGCAAATAGAGGAGAACTGATGCAGTTCAACATCGGGTGGAAATCCGCATAAAACCACGAGATTTGAGTTGTTACTCTTAATCCTGCAGAGTTGTAAACGGATCAGGAAAACCAGCCTCATCAAAGGCACGCTTGCGACGCATGCAGGATTCACATACTCCACAGGGTAGAGTTTTTTCATTGTAGCACGACCATGACCACTTAAAAGGTGCATCGATACTCATACCAAGCTTCACGATCCCGACTTTATTTAATGATTGTAGTGGTGCGTACACAACAGGATGATTCAATGTGCCGTATTCAAGTACCTTATTAAACAGCTCAACAAATCTTGTTGAATTATCAGGAAATGTGAAAGCCTCCTCGTAATCAAAACCGGTGACTATTGTCCCATAACCATAGTTTTCTGCAAAGGATGCAGCAATAGATAAAAATACCATATTTCGGGCAGGCACCCACACCGCTTCAGCTGTTTTAAAAATAATAGAACTACTATCAAGTTCATCTGCACTGTTGATTGTTGGAACGTCTATGTTAGTAGCAGTAAGTGCATTGTCAAACTCTGAGAGCCATGGCAGTTCAATGACCTGTTGAGAAACACCATAATGTGCTGCTATTTTTGCTGAATATTTAAGTTCATGCCTGCAGGCTCTCTGCCCATAATCGAAAGTAAGACACAAAAGCTCATCAAACTCATCAAAAACTTTTTTAAAAGCAACCACTGAGTCCATTCCAGCAGATAATAATACCACTGCGTTGTTTGTCATAATACTAATAAATGTGTCATAGAAAAGTTTATACTTTACGATTGCATTTACCAACAAGTAAGATTTGAGGCTACGTATGGATTTTTCTCATATCAAAGATGATCACGCACAGATGGTTGATATAAGTGGAAAGAATGACTCAATAAGAATTGCTTCTGCAAGAGGGGGCATTAAACTTCGTCCCTTAACAATTGATGCAATAAGAAATCAGCAGGTAACAAAAGGGAATGTGCTTGCAACAGCACGAATTGCAGCCATTTTAGCAGTGAAAAAAACACCGGAATTGATACCTATGTGTCATCAGGTGTCCATCGACAGCATTGATATAATTTTTGATGTGTCAAGCACAACCATAACTGTTGAGGTTATTGTAAAATCAGACGGCAAAACAGGTGTTGAGATGGATGCTTTGACAGGTGTTTCTGCTGCTCTCTTAACGATCTGGGATATGGTAAAATCAGCAGAGAAAGACGAGACTGGTAACTATCCACTAACAATGATTCAAGAGATTAAAGTGATAAGTAAAACAAAAGAAGAAAAATTAAGTTAGGTATAGTTTCAGCCCTCATTCCAAAGCTCGTCTCGCAGTTCCTTTATGGTAGCCGTTCGCTCTGCAAAAGCATTGTGTCTGTGAATGCTTTCTTCGTTGATCTGTTTGATTGTTACAATGGTATCTTCTGGCAGTTGTTTGAATTCTTCCACTATTTTTTGAACCATGGTACGCACACAATCCTCTACGAATTTTGGATTGCGATGTGCCTGTTCAACAAGGGCAACTTCATCTCCCCTTTTCAAGAACTCATATACCGTTGCGCTCATTGAATCTTCTATGATGTGTATGATCTTATCAAGCGGTACATTAACTCCATCATGCACTTCTATTGTTATTGTGCCACGACCGCGCTGGTTGTGTGTTGCCATTGGAATCTTTTCTAAGATTCTTTCTATTATTCCTTTTGAGATTCCAAGTTTTTCCAGTTCGTTGATTGCTTTATCCTGCATGATCTCCTGAGCACAGGGGCATGCGGTGATGCCAAGAACTTCTGCTCCAATCAGTTTTCGAACAATTGTTTTTTCGCCCCTGATCGCTGTTGCCTCTGCAATCATGTCAACAATCTCCTGGCATGTTACATGGTCATAGGGAGTTTTTCTTTTTATCGCATACTCACTTTTCATTCGAACCTCTGCCCGATTCGCATATTCGTGTTGATCCAGTAATTTTCTTGCTACTGCCCCACAGAGCTCCTCCACTCCATACACAGGACTTTTAACAGCTTCTTCTATCACAGAATCCACTGCCTCGAAATTTCGTGAAAGATTTGCACCCTTCCGATCCAATGGCAAATCGACAAAGATATCAAAGGTAGAAATGAGTATAATTGGGCGTCTGTTATTTCGAGTTATCTCTACAAGTTTTTTAACATTTGTGACGCCTACTCGTGTTAGGTTTACAGGAATCTCTGGTTTATTGGCTTGTACATCTGGTAAAGACACAACAGGCAACTCCTACGAGTTCAATTTCTTTTACAGTACTGAACACTCCGTGTGCAGAAATCAATAGTAGCATAACAGGTAGCTCCTCCGAGTTCAATTTCTTTTACGTATTATAACTGTTTCGGTTCTAAATCTAAAATTTTTAGGATTATGACGCAGTCAATAAATATATATTGCAGGGAGCATAAGTTGAGACCCATGCAACAGATAGATTTGCCAGAGTTTAAGTCTAAAAGTGCAATAGATGCCGGACTTGAGTACATAAAAAATCTTTCTACTGATAATGTTAAAAGTGTATCTCGTATCATCCAGGCACTTTCTCTTGGAAACGCAGACTCTTCCCAACCATCTGCTTACGTGGGCTGGCTGATTAAAGAGAAAAAAGATGACCACTGGGAAACAGATAATGTTTTGCTGGATACGGCACGTGCTGTTTCGGCTCTCGCATCGTATGGGATTATATTTCCTGATGTGAGCAGGTGGCTACTAAAGCAGCAGCTGGATGATGGCTCATGGAATAATAATCTTACAGAGACTGCTTACGTGTTAATTGCACTTGGAGATGTAAAGGAAAGAAACATCAGTGGATGCAGATGGCTGACTGAAAATCCAGAGCTTACATCCACCGGCACGATTGCTCTTGCCATTACTGCACTATGCAAACACGGTTTTAATGAAGGGGATTTTATTGATCGAAACGTGGTACTGCTCAGAGAGAGGCAACTTGCTGATTGTAGTTGGAAAAGCATTGCTATATCCAATATGGTTGTTCAAGCGCTATTTGCTGCTGGTGAAGAAAAGGCAGCAATTCGTGCAGTTCCCTGGATATTATCCCAGCAGCGAGAGGATTGTAGCTGGAAGAATAAAAGTGATAACACTGCTTTAACGCTCATCACTCTAAAGATGATTACAGCATGGAAAAAGTAATAGTACAGGTGGTTTGTATTATAGTAGTGGGGGGCGTTGTTCCTCGATAAATAAGTGATATTTATGAGAGTTACGAAATCTTTATGTCCTGAATGCCACAAAGTTATAAAAGCAGAAATTTTTGAAGACCGTGAAGGGAAAATAAGAATTAGAAAAACCTGTGATATTCATGGAGTATTCGAAGACATCTATTGGTCTGATGCTGAGTTGTACAAAAAATTTGAAAAGTACTGGTACGATGGTAGCGGGATCAGTGAGCCAAACACATCACTAAATAACAACTGCCCATATAATTGCGGTATGTGTGAAGACCATAAAACAACAACAATTCTTGCTAATATTGATGTGACTAACCAATGTAATCAGCAATGTCCCATATGTTTTGCAAACGCTGCAAGCGCTGGATATGTTTATGAGCCCACGATTGAGCAAATAAAAGATATGCTGACTGGTCTTCGAAACCAGAAGCCAGTTCCATGTCCGGCAGTTCAATTTGCAGGTGGGGAGCCGACAGTACGAGAGAATATCGTTGAAATCGTGAAGGCTGCAAGTGATATTGGTTTTCCACAGATACAAATAGCAACTAATGGCATTAAACTTGCTAAAAGCGTGGAATTGTGTAAAAAACTTTGTGCTGCAGGTCTTAAAACAGTATACCTTCAGTTTGATGGTCTGACTGAAAAACCCTATATAATAGCTCGTGGACACAATGCACTCCCGCTAAAACTAAAGGCAATAGAAAACTGCAGAACAGCCGGGCTTGCTAGTATCGCTCTTGTGCCCACCGTTGTGAAAGGCGTGAATGATGATCAGCTTGGGGATATCATACGATTTGCTGCAAAAAACAACGATGTGGTAAAAGGTATTAACTTCCAGCCAGTCTCCTTTGCCGGGCGTATCGATAAAACCGAGCGTGAACGAATGAGAACTACCATACCTGACGTGCTCCACCTTATAGAAAAACAAACAGGAGGCGAGATTGCAACATCTGATTTTTATCCAGTGCCATTCATTTTACCTATTTCCCATTTTGTTGCATCCGGAAAGAATGAGCCTTATGCCGAATTCTCAATACATCCACACTGCGGCGCAGGCACTTATGTATATATTGAAAATGGAAAAATGATACCGATTACTCGCTTCATTGATGTTGAGGGGTTACTTGAATTCGTAAATGAACTTGCTGCTGGGATAGAACGCAAAAAATATACAAAATCTTTCGGGAAGCTAACTGCTATTGGAAAACTCATAAAAGGCATCTCAAGGTTCGTTGATCCGGACCTTGCTCCAAGTCAGGTTAATGTGAGAAAGCTTTTTATTGACGTTCTTAAAGAGGGGACCAATGAAGCTACAAAAGAATTCCATCGCAATACTCTTTTCCTCGGAATCATGCACTTCCAGGACATGTACAACATAGATCTTGAGCGAATACAGCGATGCGGCATTCACTACGCGACACCAGACGGTAGAATAATACCATTCTGCACCTATAATACCCTGTACCGTGAAGAAGTGGAAAGAAAATTTGCACAGCCACTAAACACACCAGTAAAACATAAATAAAATCAATGAGCAGCGACTTTTATTTTATTAGTTGTATAATATATTCAGTGTTAATATCAAAGTAATCTCCTGCACTTGCCATGTTAAGTGAGATTTCCAAAAAGCCATGACTCCCGATTAACAGGAGCGGCTCGTTGGAGCTAACATTTGCATAAGTATGTACGAAGGGTAATGGTTGACCCTCTAAAAATAAAGTTTCACCATAGTTCATAAATTTAAAAACTATCTCTTCTGGTATGTTTGTTATGAGATTGCCAAAACTATCTATAAATATTATTTCTCCTGTAAGGATGTTGTTCTTAATCAAAGGTTCTTTTGTTGGAAGCTCGATGAAGTCTGTGATGGGCTCGCCCATTTCATGTATATTTTCTCCGAGGGATAACTTCGCACCAACTGGTGCAAAGATGTCTCTTCCATGAAATGTGAGAGATGGTTTTTCAGTGGATTTGGAGAAGATTTCAAACACTTCAAAACTGCCAATAGTTTTTGCTGCTGGTATCAGTAGACCGTTGTCAGGACCTAACAGATACTGTGTTTTTTCACCGGTCGCTCGTATTGCAAGACTTTTTCGCTCTGACCCAACACCAGGATCTACCACTGCAATATGTACTGTATTATCCGGAAAAGATGTTGCTGTGAAGGATAAAGCTGTTGCCCCCCATTTTATGTTCTGCGGCGGAATACCATGAGTGATATCAACGATATTTGTTTGCGGTGCTATCGTAAGTATGACTGCTTTCATTGCTGCTGGATAAAAGTCTCCAAAATCAGTTAACAGGGTTATTATCGGCATTGGAATATTTTAATTACTTTTTATTCTCTAGATACTGGTAAGTTGGCCTCAACCTATCACACCCTATTGATGCCTATAAACTTATCCTCTCCTTGGACTTTGTGTTAAAAGTCCATCCTGTGTAAAAAGTATCTTTAATCTAATGAAGAATTAAAGTCAAACACCTAACATTCAGGACTTTTAAATGTGTGGCGCAAATTTATTAATCCATGATTTAGCGTAACTTAATTTCTTTGAACATTCAAAGAATATCTTTGATATTACACGCTTCAACACATCCAGATTTTTTATGAACGTTTTTGAAATCTCCCTCTTTGCATCTTTTTGGATCTATTCAATTGGATTCGAGATCCGGGGAATACGTGAGAGGGTGCACAAGTACAATATCTAGTTTCTTCGCACATTCCTGTACTATTTTTGCCTTGTGAGAACTAAAGTTATCCGGTATTGTGATAGTCCTTCCTTTTGGGTTTGCCTTTAGACCGTTTTAAGAAACATCGGATATCCTCCTTTTTTGAACGCTTACGAAAACCAACAACTGATCGTCCGTTTATTGGATAAAAACCAAAGAGAATTTCTATTAACCCCCATCAAATTATTTAGATTAATTTATATATT
>RXIJ01000072.1 GCA_004212095.1 Methanosarcinales archaeon
GAATCTATCCATCTTATTATTACCTCCCCGCCATACTGGCAGCTAAAAGATTATGGAAGGGAAATGCAAATAGGTTACAACGATTCTTATGAAGAGTACATTAACAATCTCAACTTAGTCTGGAATGAATGCCATCGTATTTTACACAAGGGTTGCCGTTTATGTGTTAATATTGGCGACCAGTTTGCACGTTCGGTTTATTATGGAAGGTTTAACAGACCATATATGGGGCTGGAATGAATTTTTTTATTTCTCAATTAAATATTCTTAACTGGGACACTACTTACATTATACCTGAATGTACAATCAGGTTGAAACAATGCCAACACCCAACAACTTTACAACCACGAAAATTTAATTTTGCTGCATCTCTACAATCTCGTTTCCGAATGATCAGATTCCCATGGGGGAATCTATATCAACAAGAACGTATTCATGTGAGGAGTATAAGTATAAATTTTAACATAAAAGATGGAACAAATCTATTGTTTATTTTACAAACAGGAGCAATCCATCGTTTTTGAGGTGTTATTTTATGGGAAATGTCAGACAATCGTACATCAAAAATCTTGCAGCAAAACTAATCATGGACTATGATGATGAATTTAGTACAGATTTTGAAGAGAACAAACACAAAGTTACTGAATACACAAATGTCAAAAGCAAAGTCATCCGCAACCGTGTAGCAGGTTACATTGTTCGTCAAAAGTGTATACAATTAAGAACAAAAATTCCTCAGGTGTAACAATGTTTGAAGGAGTAATCCCTGCAATAATCACACCTTTTACAAGGAAAGGTCAAATAGATATCGAAGGTCTTACCAAAAACATTCAATTTTTATCAAAGACAGGAATCTCAGGTATTGTACCCTGCGGAACCACTGGAGAATCTGCAACACTCAGCATGAAGGAACACAATGAAGTTATTGACTGTGTTATTGAACATGCGACTGTACCCGTAATTGCTGGTACTGGTTCAAACAACACAACAGAAGCAGTTAAACTGACGAAGTATGCAGAAAATGCTGGTGCAGATGCGGCACTGCTGATAACACCATATTACAATAAACCAAATACGGCAGGGCTTATAAGGCATTTTACTGCAATTGCAGAGAGCGTTGAAATTCCAATTATCCTCTACAATGTCCCAAGCAGGACAAAATTAAACATGATGCCTGTTGTGACAGCAGAGCTTGCTACAATCAGTAATATCATCGGGATAAAAGAAGCAAGTGGAGACCTATCCCAGGTATCAGAGACAATCGAGCTTACTCAGGATATAGATTTTACTGTTTTTTCAGGGGATGATGCACTCACGCTTCCGATCATGAGCATCGGTGGCCGCGGAGTTATATCAGTAGCAGCAAACGTTGTGCCAGAGAAAGTAGTGGCACTGTTCAAAGCATTTGATGAAGGCGATTTAAGTAAAGCACAAAAAATCCACTATGAGCTTGCGCCGTTTATCAGAACACTATTTCTTGAAACAAATCCGGTACCTGTTAAAATGGCAATGGAACTTTGCAATCTCGCGAATGGGTACCTACGCCTTCCTTTATATCGCTGCACACCCCAGACAGAACAGGCGCTTAAACATTCATTAGCCAATCTTGGAGTACTATGATACAAGCAGCAGCAACCGGTGCCTGTGGACGCATGGGCACACTCATAATGAGTAACATTCTCAAAGCAGACGATATGGAACTGGTAACAGGATTCGACTTTATGCGAGTTGGAGAAGATATCGGAAGCGTCGTTGGTGGGAGCACACTTGGTATAAATGTAACTTCTCCAGATAACCTTGAATCCGAGCTTGTAAGAACCATGCCTGACGTGTTAATTGATTTTACCATTGCACAGGCGGCAGTTAAAACCATTGAAACTGCATGCAAGTGCGGTGTTGATCTTGTGGTTGGTACCACCGGATTTACCGAGGAACAGCAGCAGCAAAACATGGAAAATATAACAAAAGCAGGAATAAAAGCGGTGATAGCCCCCAATTTCTCAATTGGAGTAAATGTATTCCTGAAACTTATTGAAGAAGCTTCAAAACACCTCTACAACTATGATATTGAGATTATCGAAGCGCATCACAACCAGAAAAAAGATGCACCAAGCGGAACAGCAATAAAAGCGGCTGAGGTGATAAACCAGCAGATTGGAGTGCAAAAACCTGTTATATATGGGCGTGAAGGTTTTTCCCCGCGTGGGTCTGAGATTGCTATCCATGCACTCAGGGGTGGAGACATTGTTGGAGACCATACCGTGCTGTTTGCAGGAGAAGGGGAACGTATTGAAATAAAACATCAGGCACACAGCAGACAATCCTTTGCAGCAGGTGCTATAACCGCAGTCAGATGGCTGTGTTCCCAGAAAAACATCCCAAAAGGAGTGTATGGGATGAAGGATGTATTGAAGCTCTAAGATTTTACAGGTTGTTAAATTTGAATTTTTAGTGCATGGTAAAGATTAACCGACCACGGGGCACAAGAGATTTTTTACCTGAAGAGATGAGACTGAGGCGTGCCAGTGAAGCTAGGCTTAGAGATGTTGTAAAACGGTGGGGTTACAGAGAGGTTAAAACCCCGACCTTTGAACAGCTTAAGCTTTTTACAGCTAAATCAGGTGATACGATTCTTGGCGAGATCTACAATTTTGCCGATAAAGGAAACCGAGAAATGGCTCTTCGTCCGGAGTTGACAGCGCCCGTAATGCGACTCTATGTCGAAGCACTTCAGGTATCAACAAAACCCTGCAAGCTGTTCTATTTTGATAATTGTTTTAGATACGAGCGCCCACAGAAGGGGCGTTTCAGAGAGTTCTGGCAGTTTGGAGTGGAGTTAATTGGAAGCAGCCATCCCGAAGCTGAAGCTGAAGTTATTGCACTTGCTATAGAGATGCTCTCAAGCGTTGGAGTTAAAGGTGAACTACGTGTTGGACATCTTGGGATTATCCGTACTGTAACTAACATGCTTGATACAGAACAGCAGGCTGTGATTATGCACTTCGTAGATAAAAAAGACGAGCCTGCACTCAAGAGCTATCTAAAACAAATTGGTGCACCAATACCGCTATGTGAGAAACTTTTGTTGCTGATAAATCTTTCTGGTACAGATGCCATTCCAAAGGCAAAGGAGATCGTTGGAGATATTATAGAGTTAAACCAGTTTGAAGAAGTCATCTCACTGCTTGATGCACTAAATGTTAAATATGTCGTGGACTTTGGAATTGCACGCGGGCTTGATTATTATACTGGCATGGTGTTTGAGATATACTGCGAGGGACTTGGTGCAGAGAATCAGGTATGTGGAGGAGGCAGTTATAGTTTAGCCCAGCTTTTCGGAGGCAGCGTCACATCTTCGACTGGTTTTGGGATTGGCTTTGATCGCATAATGGAAATATGTACTATAGTTGTGCCAAAAACCACACTGCTTCATGTGGTGTACTTTGATGATACGCTTGTTGATGCAGTAAAAATCACAAAAAAACTTCGGGAATACACAACAGTCAACATGGATGTGATGAGAAGAAGAATCAAAGACCAGATGAGCTATGCAAACAGCACAGGTGCGAACTTTGTAGTTATTGTTGGAAAAGATGAGGTTAGATCCGGCAAACTTGCTTTCAAAAAAATGAGCACCGGTGAGCAGGAATTACTTACTATTGAACAGATAATCGAACTGGTAAAAAGATAGAGAGAAATATTTCAAAAAGGCAAGCTATCTATTTTGTATGTGCTTCGAGTTTATGTCGAAAAAACCAGAGAGTTCATAATGTGTACGTTCGGGATGAAGCTTTTTAGCATAAAGTTAATACGTTTCATTGAGTGTTGAAACTCTGTGCAGAATGTAATATTATCTAAGGTACTGGATAGTACAAATGATATATCCGGAGTCATTGAAAATGTACTTGCCTGGGAAGATATTTCGCAAGAAGATGCACTACAAATCTATAAAAAATGTGACTTCCATCTTATCGGGCAAACTGCTAACTACCTGCGAAAACATACCTCCGGCGACATCGTCACGTTTGTAGTAGATCGAAATATTAATTACACAAACGTGTGCACTTCAAAATGCAAGTTTTGTGCCTTCTATCGAGAAGAAGATTCAGACGAAGCTTATGTTCTCAATACAGAAGAACTGATTTTCAAGGTACAAGAGGCAGTAGACCTTGGAGCCACGCAAATACTCTTGCAGGGCGGGCTTCATCCGCATCTTCCATTTGAGTTCTATGAGGATATGCTCGTAACACTGAAACAGCGATTTTCGGGAGTTCAGCTTCATGCGCTTTCGCCACCGGAAATAGCACATATCGCAAAGATGAACCACTGTTCCATTAGAGAGGTAATCTCCCGACTGCATGATGCAGGTCTTGATTCAATACCAGGCGGAGGTGCTGAAATACTTGATGATCGTGTGCGAAACAGCATCTCACCAGATAAAGTGGGTTGGAAAACATGGAGACAGGTTATGATAACAGCCCACGAGCTTGACATTCCAACAACTGCTACGATGGTCTTGGGACATACAGAAACACTCAGCGAGCGCATTCGTCATATAATTCGTATTAGAGATATACAGCGGAAGACAGGGGGATTCACAGCTTTTATACCATGGACATTCCAGGAAAAAAATACGGCTCTTGAAGGCATGTTCAAGCTTGCTTGCGGGGTTGACTACCTCCGTACCATTGCCATATCACGAATTATTCTCAATAATTACATCCCTAATATTCAGGCTTCGTGGGTTACGCAAGGGATCAAAGTAGCGCAACTTGCGTTATGTTTTGGAGCAAATGATCTCGGCGGAACCATGATCGAAGAGAATGTGGTACGTGCAGCAGGAATTGCATTTCATAAAATGTCAAATAAAGAGATAGTGCATATTGTGCACAGACTTGGACGACAGGTAGCAAGAAGAGATACACTGTATAAAATATTACAAAAATACCAGTAACTGCAAAGCTTGCGCTTTGCAGAGATTAACCTAACAACTGCACAACTTCGTTGTGCAGAAAATAACTCTTGATTACGCAAGCCCTGTACCTATGAGTAGGGAGTATAGTGATTTAATAAAAATATTTAATTGTGAGTCAAAAATAATGCATTACTATCAACAACGAAAGTAGAGTATAATAGTGAAGAAATTGTTTGGTAACATAGTAATGACAGAAAAAATTTATAGAGACATTTTTGAAGTCATAAAAACTATCCAACATGAATTTGAAAACCATTATAGGTTTTTGAACTCTATTCTCTCTGTGAGAGGAGATTTATATAGAGATTTATTATTCAATAAGTCAGAAAAATTCCGTCCCATGACGATGCCAGATGGAACAACACGTCCAACAAATGTTTTTATATCGAGGTCAAACTCAATATCACCCACACTGCACTCCAGCACTCTATCGAAATAATCCGAGTGAAATAGAGCTATTTCTTGCTCGTTTGCAGACTGTAGAATTTGAGATGGTGCTCAGACATCATCCAGCAGTTCAAGATATTATTGAAGACGGTTTGTATGTACATTTTCCAGGACTTGCACAGCACTATGGCATAAAAACGGAATTATTTGATTTAACTAGTGATTATTGGACTGCTGCCTTCTTTGCTGTATGCCAATATAGTGAATCTGATAATTTATATAAGCCCTTTTCTACTTCAAATACTAAACACGGCATCATGTATAAATCTCCAACTTTAGTGTTTCAACGGGACAAACTTGATATTATAGGATTGCAGCCTTTTTTGAGACCAGGTTTACAAAAAGCATATTCTTACAAATTAAGTAAATGGGAACATTATCCTGCACATAAAATGTTATTCAAGCACTCTAAATCTGCTTCTGAAAAAATTTATGAAATGTTTGAAGGCGGAAACCGGATATTACCTAAAGACCCTATTTAAACAAAAACAGTGGAAATAACTACAGGTAATAATTTTTCTTCTACTGCATTTCAAGAAGTCCTTATTCGCTATCCGTTTAATAAGGATAAAGAGTAGTATCTTAAAGAACTGGAACATAAAAAGAAGAATGTTGTAAATTGGCAACCCCATAACTTTTCAACAAAACAGACCAAGTTGTTTAAAAAACAATGGTATCGTGAAAACAAAGAGAAATTCTATCAACAAATCAGTCCACCTCGAATGACATTTTAAGTCATAGTAAATGACAAATAGGACTAAATGTAACCGATTAATGCGATCAACTAATGAGAATTTTGATTTACTTCTATTTATGCCCCCTCCAGTAACCTTCAACCTATTTTTTCAGTTTTAGCACGTATTTTTCGGTCTTTTCACAGTCTAACAGGCTAGTTTCCATTCTTCTCTTGATTTTTGTCCTCACGCTATGCGACTCCCTACCTCCTCACTACAGGGCTTATCCGCCTTCGCATGCCTGGAATCAGCGGTGATAAAAGTCGCATCCTGCGCAACTCCTGTTTTACCTTTAGGCCAAAAGCATCGAGTTGTCGCTGGAGTTCCGTCCAGATTGCTCGATCCTTACCGGTCTTCGCCAACCGCTCTCTGAAATACCATATGGTCGTAAAATCCGGAATGCCCTCTGGGAATCCGAGAAAGTTCATGAACGAGAGCTTATCCACAGCCTGCCTCTCGAGTTCCGGATCGGAGAGCCCGTACCACTGCTGGAGCACGAGCAGCTTGACCATTACCACCTCATCGATGTTTGGCCTTCCGCCTCGTTCGCTCCTGTTA
>RXIJ01000049.1 GCA_004212095.1 Methanosarcinales archaeon
GATGGCTCAAGATGTTGTGAACCTAGGTTAGTTAGTAAGATTGAATGTTTGTTCCGGTACCTTGATTACGACATTCCAAAAACATCCAATCAAGCAGAACATGTTTTTTCCCTTTTTCAACCGATTATTGATGCCGCAAATAGTTTTTCAACGGGCGTTGGAAACTTCTCAAGACTACCTACGTTTTATAAAAATTTCCATTTCTATTCTTCGGGATCAAATAAAAATAAGAATACAATGCATTCCATGGGAGTTGATTCGGATTCGATGTTTGATTTTATCCAATTGCCTTAAGAGCACCAACATGTAATGTAACGGTCATATAAAATGATAACTTTTTTAAGTTATAAGATGAAATGACAATCAGTTTGTGGGCGCGAGCCTGATGCCGGCTCTCCTGCAAACATTTTACGTTTTTACAACTTCCAGAGGTTTGTTAAATGGTTAAGATTTCTGTTATTGGTGCTGGGATGGTCGGTGCTACTGCTGTGCAACGTTTGGCTGAATTTGAGCTTGGCGATATTGCAATGATTGACGTTGTCGAGGGCTTGCCACAGGGTAAGGCACTGGACATGCTTGAATCTGCATCGTTATGTGATTTTGATGTGGATGTTCTTGGTTCAAATGATTACAGTGATATCGAAGGATCTGATGTGGTTGTGGTTACTGCCGGAATTGCCAGAAAACCTGACATGACTCGCGAGGATTTAATTGGTATTAACTCCAATATTTTGAGGGACGTGTGTTCGCATGTTGTTGAACATGCATCTGAAGCTGTGCTGCTGATTGTTACAAATCCGCTTGACATTATGACTTATGCAGCATTGAAGTACACTGGCTTTGAGCATCAACGGGTGTTCGGGATGAGTGGTGTGCTTGACTCTGCTCGTTTTTCTTATTTTGTTGCAGCAGAACTCAATTGTTCGGTGCGTGATGTTCATGCGATGGTTCTCGGCGGTCATGGCGATACGATGGTACCGCTGCCGGAATATACAACAGTTTCAGGTATTCCGATTACACAACTCTTGTCAAGGAATGCTATAGAGCATCTCGTTTCCCGAACAGTGAACGGTGGTGCTGAGATTGTGAACCTGTTAAAAACAGGCAGTGCTTTTTATGCGCCAGCAGCTTCTATTGCAAGGATGGTGGAATCCGTTGTACGTGATACCAGGAGAGTCCTTCCTGCATGTGCATATCTTACTGGCGAATACGGTCAGAATGATGTGTATCTTGGCGTTCCTGTGAAACTTGGGAGAAAGGGCATACTTGAAGTAATAGAGCTTGAACTTGAGGATGAAACAAAAGCAGCCCTATCGCAGTCTGCTGATTCCGTGCGAGATGGTATAAACGAACTAAATTTATGCCTATAATTTCCCGCGACTTTTTTGTAAAAAATATAATAGAGTTAATCATCCAATCTGAGACAATTCTGCCAGAGGACACGGTAATTGCGTTGGAGAATACATGGCAGAAGGAATCAAACACAGTAGCAAAGTCACAACTTTCTGCAATACTGAAGAACATAGAAATTGCAAGAGAAAAAAAGCACCCCCTCTGCCAGGACACCGGGATTTTCATATTTAATGTTACAATTGGCAAAAACATTGTTATTGATTTTGACATCAACGATGCCATCTGTGAATCGCTTCGCTATGCAACTGAAACATTACCACTCAGGCCAAATGTGGTACACCCTTTAACGAGAGAGAATTCACTGGACAATACCGGGGATGGACTGCCTGATATTACGTTTAATCTAACAGAGGGTAGTGATTTTGAAGTTTTCGTGTATCCCAAGGGTGCTGGTTCGGAAAACATGAGCCGCCTTGCTATGTTCAAGCCGTCGCAAAATGAAGAGATTAAAAGATTCGTCGTTGAAACCGTGTTTGCTGCAGGTGGTATGCCATGTCCACCAATAATTGTTGGTGTTGGAATTGGAGGTTCCTTTGATATTGCCGCTCGTCTTTCCAAGAAAGCAGCACTGAGACCGCTTGATGAAATGAATGATTTTGAGCAGGAACTCTGTGACGCTGTGAACACACTTGGAATCGGAGCGATGGGACTTGGCGGCGACACAACTGCCCTTGCAGTGCATGTGAATACAGCGCACTGCCACACAGCATCACTTCCTGTTGCAGTAAATATTCAATGTTGGGCAAATCGACGAGCACATAAGAAGTTTGTATAAAGGGATATTGAAATGGAACACCGATTAACCACACCACTTACAAAAGAGGCAATTCTGAAATTAAAAGCAGGAGATATTTTATATCTCACAGGAAGTGTGTTTACCGCGCGGGATGAAGCACACAGGCACATCCTGGATGCACTTTCACATCACAGGAAGCTGCCTTTTGGTCTTACTGGTGCAGTGATCTATCACTGTGGGCCGCTCTTAAGAAAGACTGAAAATAGCTGGCAGGTGGTGTCAGCCGGGCCAACAACCAGTGAAAGAATGACACAGATGACGCCCGCACTGGTAGAGAACACTGGTATTCGTGCCATCATCGGGAAGGGTGGAATGAAAGGAATTGCACCGTTACTCAAAGGAAGGTGCGTATACCTTGCGTACACTGGTGGCTGCGCTGTTCTTGCAGCAGAAGGAATATCAAGAGTTGCCAATATTCACTGGCAAAATCTTGGCATGGCTGAAGCTGTGTGGGAATTCGAGGTAAAGGATTTTGGACCACTTATCGTTGGCATTGACTCCTATGGGGTGGATTTATATGAAAAGGTGCTTGAAAAAGCATCTGAGGCATTGAAGGCTATCGTAATGGCATCTGACTCTAAATAGATCACGCTATTTACATACTACCGCCGCAAGAATTCAAGGCTCTCTGATAATCTGAGTTGCAAGCACTTTTTCACCATTCCAGAGGATCTGGTCATGGTAGGTAAGACTAAACTTTATTTCAAAAATATCAAAAAGCCTCTGGATTTTGGTCACTGCAATACTATGGTACACAAAGACCTAAATTTATCCCAATGTTTTGGCGGTTGAGACTTATAGATTTTTGATTTCGTAAGATTTCAGTATTACCTCGTCATTTAGGTAACCTGTATGGTATGTTTTTCCTGTTTCAAGGTCGTTTATAGTCATTTCCGCAGGGGCAAAGATGTCTACATCAATCTTATAGAAATCATAATCTGCTTCTTTAAACATTTCGTAGAGTGGCCTACCATAACTCTCTGATGCACTGGAAGTAACCTTTTTTAACATACTTTCGTCAAAACCTTTGAGAGTCAGGTTGACAGAACCATAATATATTACACTATCATTGGTTGAGCCCATTGCTTTCGTATTATCACTCAAAACTGGTGCAATTGGTGCTGTTCCTGCCCCACAGATAATCTTATTAGTATCGTATCCAAGTTCATTTAACTTATGGACACCAGCTTCCACCACCCTGCCAGAGACTTGCACAGAACCTACAATCGAAGCAGTTGGAGCTACCAGTGCCACAATATTTTCAACATCAATTCCACATTCCTTGGCAATATATCCCATCACCTTTTCATCAGGAAGCTCATTTGATTCAAGAGCAATGACAGCACCGCCAAAGTTGTCATTGTAACCAATGCGTTTATAAATTTTCTTTGGCTTTAATGATAATGCACGTGCTGGGCCTGAACCCATTGCAACATACTTGCCCACATTGATCTGCCAGCCAGCCATCTGCGAGGCAAGACATGAAATGGACGGATGATCTGTCGTGACATCAATAAAAGATAGTGCAACATCTCCAAGTTTATGAACACTGATATTGCTTGTGCTAAGACCACCCATACACATATCAGTAAACATCAAACCAGCTTCATAACTTCCAGTGACGTTGACACCACAATCAATGACTGTTGCCTTATTTTTAAGCTTTATCTCTTCTACTTTGAGTTCTTCTGCCCAGTCTACCATTACTTCAGTAATTTCTAATGCTCTTTCATTTACGCTCAACATTGTAATCGCCAGAAGGTAAATAACAAAATCAACATATAAGGCTTTTGGGTTTTAAGGCTTCAAACAGGTTTATCAATTAAGATCGACTCGCTCACCTGTTGCCATGTACACGACGCTCTCACAGACATTGGTAACGTGATCGCCACTGCGTTCGAGGTAGCGTGCTGCAAAGGTCAGGTGTGATGCGTTTTTTATCGTTGATGGATCTTCTATCATATAAGTGATGAGTTCCCGGCGTACCTGATCAAAGAGTGCATCAATTTCATCATCTCTTTTTGCGGTTTGTTTTGCAAGTTCACTATCGCAACTCTCGAATGCCTGCATGGCAGAGGTGAGCATTTCGCTACATATCCCGGCCATTCTTGGCAAATCTACCAGTGGTTTTATGTGTGGTTGTTTGATGGTGGACTTGGTTATCCATGCTATTTCAAGGGCAAGATCTCCTATGCGCTCGAGATCGATAATGATTTTAATGGTTGATCCTATCAGACGGAGGTCCTTTGCCATCGGCTGCTGCAATGCAAGGAGGGCGAAGCACATATCTTCAATCGTTGCATAGAGGCTATCAATCTCATCGTCTGAATTGATCACCTTGTTAGCTTCATCAAGGTTCTGATGTTTCAGTGATGCAATTGCTTTTTTGATATTATCTCCTGCCATATTGCCCATCCTGATCGTATCTGCTCTAAGTTTTTGCAGTTGCTGGTGATATTTATTGCGTGTCATTATGTTACGTCCCGACCTGCAAAGCTTATGCTTTGCAGAACTACATACCCAGTGTGTGAAAACAACTATCCAAACCTTCCTGTTATGTAGTCTTCCGTACTTTTCTCTTTAGGTTTTTTAAAGAGTTTCTTTGTCTCATCGAATTCTATTATCTTTCCATGAAGAAAGAAGGCTGTGTAGTCTGATACCCTTGCTGCCTGCTGCATGTTATGTGTAACTATAATTATGGTGTACTGTTCTTTAAGTTTTACCATAAGGTCTTCGATTTTGCTTGTTGAGATTGGATCAAGTGCACTGCATGGTTCATCAAGGAGTATGATGTCTGGCTGCACTGCAAGAGTTCTCGCGATGCACAATCGCTGCTGCTGTCCTCCACTCAAGCTCAATGCCGAGCGATCGATTCGATCACTGACTTCATCCCACAAAGCTGCATTTTTTAAGCTTTCTTCAACGATTTGTGCAAGCTGCTGCTTATTTTTTTCACCATGTATTCGTGGACCGTATGCAACGTTTTCAAATACCGATGATGGAAAAGGGTTTGGTTTCTGAAATACCATACCAACCTTTTTTCGAAGACTCACCACATCCACATCTTTGTGGTTTATATTTTCGTTGTTTAAGAGCATTTCGCCCTCTGTTCGTACCGTTGGTATCAGGTCATTCATTCGGTTAAGACAGCGTATGAAACTGGTTTTTCCACAGCCAGAAGGTCCTATGAGTGCTGTAATCTTCCTCCTTGGTATATCCAAATTGATGTTTTTTAGAGCTTGATTGTCTGCATACCACAGGTTAAAGTTTTTAACTGATATTTCGATCTCTTCGTGGTTCATACGTAGGCTCTTCTTTTGCTCTGTTTATATCTATAAGTTACGATCTGTTTTTTATTGCCCTTGCAGTTTTTTCTGGTATTTCCTTCGAAGGATGATTGCTGCCGCATTCATTGTTAGCAGAACTAAAAGAAGCACGATGATTGCCGCCGATGCAATATTTGCAAATTCCGGTTGAGGTCTGCTGATCCAGTTAAATATCTGTATTGGCATGGCTGTGAAAGGATCTAGGGGTGTTTGCGGGGTGAAGGCTACAAACGTGAGGGCCCCTATCATTATCAATGGTGCGGTTTCTCCGATGGCTCTTGAAAGTGCAAGGATGCTGCCTGTAAGTATCCATGGCATGGCTGAAGGCAGTATCTGGTACCTGATGGTCTGCCACCTGCTCGCTCCAAGCCCGTAAGATGCTTCCCGAAGTGAATTTGGTACTGCAGAAAGAGCTTCTTTTGTGGAGATGATAATTATAGGGAGCACCAACAGCGAGAGTGTAAGTGCACCTGCTATCAGACTTTTACCAAGCGAGAGTCCTCGAACAAAAAGAGCAAGACCAAGGATACCATAAACGACACTCGGAACTCCAGCCAGATTGAAGATATTAATTTCAATAATCTTTGTGAGACGTGATCTTGGTGCGTATTCCTCAAGATATATTGCTGCACTCACCCCCATAGGCAGTGCAATAGCTGCAGTTAGCAATATGAGCCAGATTGAACCCCAAAATGCTGATTTTATACCTGCCCTTTCCGGAAAGCGGGACGGGTAACTGCAAATAAAATCCCAGCTTAACCATGAAAATCCTTTTACAAATATATCACATAACAGTAAAGCAAGCAGTAAAATGCCTGTGATGGTGGAAGCAAGGCAGATGACTGCAAAAAGCTGGTCTTTTCTTCGACGTTTCTCTTGCAAGTTCATTACTCATATACCTCCTGATAACGTGATCTTATCCACTGACTAATAAGATTCATCCCAAATGTCATGAGAAATAGTACCATACCTATTGCAAATATGGACTTGTATGCGATACTGCCAGCAGGAGTATCCCCAAGACTTACCTGCACAATATAAGCAGTCATTGTTTGTATGCTTTCAAAGATGTTGAGGGTTATATTTGGTGTGGCACCTGCTGCAAGTGTTACTGCCATAGTTTCTCCTATAGCTCTTGAAATTGCAAGGATAAACGATGCAAGAATTCCGGAAAGGGCGGATGGCAGAACAACTCTTGTTGTTACTTCATATTTGGTAGCGCCAAGAGCATAAGCACCTTCCCTGAGTGTGTGTGGCACACTTCTAATTGCATCTTCGCTCAGGCTTGATACCATCGGAAGTATCATTATCCCAACCACGATGCAGGCACTTGCCGCGTTAAAGATCTCTGTTTCTGGTACCAGTTTTCTGATAATTGGAGTTACAAACAGTACTGCAAAGCATCCATAAACTACAGTAGGTATGCCAGCAAGCATTTCTATTACTGGTTTAACGATTCCGCGTGTCTGTTCATTTGCATACTCGCTTAGATATATAGCACTCGTAAGTCCCACCGGAAGGGCAATAATGCTTGACCCGATGGCTATAAGTAATGTACCATTTATGAGTGGCAGCACCCCAAAATGAGATGGTGTATAGGTTGGTGCCCATCTTGTCCCGGTTAGAAATTCAATGATACTTACGTCTCTAAAAAAGGAGACTGTTTCAGAAAGCAGTACCAGCACAATACTGATTGTAACGAAGATAGATATTAATGCGCATACAAAAAGATAGCGTTCAATAATCTTTTCCTTTATATTATTATAGCTATGCACTGCCACGTTTGCAATCCTTTCAGTTGTTGTGTCTATGCAGGTAGTACTTTCAACAGAGATAAAGTTGGTGTTTTGTTTTATGTCATAGACTGCTCATGCCCTGCCCTACAAGATTTGCTTGACGATAGAGAAGTATAAACGTATCTGTTTATCTTGCACTTGATTGCTTCGTAATCAAGAGCTAGGGGCTATTTTCCTGCACAACGAAGTTGTGCAGTGTGCGATCTTTAAGTTTTTCGTTATCTATACGTATCAATATCAAGGTTATCGCTAACGTAACATACGCTGCAAGGTTTAACAACAAGGGAAATATCACGTCTGTGCCATGTATGCCGCCGCCACCTATTACCAGCGGGTGGTGTGCTCTCCAGAGTCTAATTGAAAGAAAACTCAGCGGCACACCCATAAACCCGATAACTCCAAACACTGCTGATAACCTGGCTCTTTTCTCTGGTTCTTCGATTGCCTGTCTCAACATGAGATAAGAGAGGTAGACAAGGAATACCACAAGTGAGGTGGTGAGCCTGACATCCCATAACCAGTACACTCCCCATGCGCTTTTTGCCCAGATGGATCCGCTTATCAGTGTGAGGGCTGCAAATAACACGCCAACCTCGGCCGCAGAATATGCTCTAAAGTCCCACAATTGTGCCTTGAATTGCTTCTGCAAATCGCGGACGGTACGACCGCCAGTTCTAAGATACATGACACTCGATAAAAACATAATAGCAAAGGCGATATATGCAGTCATTGCTATTGGCAAATGAAAATAAAAAATTTTAAAACTGCTTTGATAGTCATGCCACTGCTGGTCGGTCATAAAATCTCCGCGTTCACCGGGATTAACCGGAACAGGTGCAATAGTAAACACCATGATACTGGCGTACAGGACTAAAACCAGTGACAAAAACATGAGAAATTTTTTAAGTGAGATGGTCATTTGCGAAAGTCATGGTTTAGATTCCATAAAATCCTTTGCATTTAAACGATAGACGTTGGAAAAGCTATCAAATCAGCTTTAAAAGTTCCGGTTTCTAATTTGATAGATCTCTCTACTTATTTATAAACAGAAAATATTATATACCATAATTAATAAGTTTCAAGTAATGTCTCGTAAAAAAGATGAGAAAGAATCTGAACATAAAAATCGAAGCAATCTGTACTTTTTTATTGGTTTAGGTATATTCTTATTGATAGTTTTTATGGTAATTGTTCCAACAAAAACACATCACTATGAAGTTGAAGTTTCTTACACTGATACTGAAACATATACTGAAAAAGAACCTTATGAAACGAAAGAATCATATCAAGTACAAGAACCTTATCAAGATGTAGAGTATTACACCGATAATGTTCCTGTAGAGCAAAGTGTTCCTTATATTGATTACGAAACAGTTGTTCATAATGCCCCGTCTGGACAATATTATCCTAGTTGTGGTTCTGATTGCAGATGTACGGATTATAGTTTTTGGACTGGGGATTGTATTCAGTGCACTTGTTCAGTTGCAGTAACTAGATATAAAAATCAAATTGTTTATCAGGATATCCAAAAAGAAAGACCAGTTACTAAATATAGAACTCTAACAAAATACCGTACCGTTACTAAGTATAGAGATGTCGAAAAAACAAGAGAAGTTATGAGAACTAAAATGGAGTCAAGACAAATGGAAGTAAATTGGATACTTGGCTTTAAAATGCCTTTTAAATTACACATTCCATATATTTCTGATTAAAATGAATAAATTCCATATATTTATTGTGATAGTATTATTATTTGTCTTTGTAGTTTTTGGATACTATATTTATTCATATAATCAAGATTTTCAACAAGATTTAGCCGAATACCAATCAAATATTCAATCAGCAAAAAATAAGCAAGCTTCTATCGATAAACAATTTGAACAAACACAGCAACAAAAAGAGAAATCGTTAGAACAACAAGAAAGCAGTCAGAAATTGAAAGATGAAGATGGGGATGGTTTAACGTATGAACAAGAGGTTCGATTAGGAACTAATGATAATGAAAGAGATACAGATGGGGATGGAATTGATGATAACGAAGATAATCATCCTGCCGGTGGAGGACAAACATACACAATAACTGTTTATTGGACACACGGGGGCTTACCCCATTCAACACAATTTGGAATTGCAGAAGATAAATATCTGCACTATAAATCTCAACCAAGAAGTTCTTGTTGTGATGACTGGGCAAAATTTGTAACTCCTGATGATCCAACAATCCAGACCATAGCACAGGATGTAGCTGATGTTTCAATAATTAGAGGAGATACAAACAAAGCTCAAATTGCAATAAATTTTGTTGAGTCCATGATATATGAGAAGGATATTGAATATATTAGCGAATTAGAATGGCCAAAATATCCTATAGAAACCATAATAGATCAAAGAGGGGATTGTGAAGATACTTCTTTTTTAATGGCATCAATTTTAGAAGCTCTTGATTATGATACAATTATATTAATTTATTCCGACCACGCAGCAGTTGGTGTCTGGTGTGATAGTTGCTCGGGAACATATTACAATTATAATGGTAAAAAATATTTCTTTTTGGAAACAACAGGTTACGCAGATAATTGGGAAATCGGTAAAATCTGGGGAAAATATGAAACAGAATTACCAATAATTATTTGATTACTATACCACGCAGCAGAGCTTGCGGTTGGGACAAACCATGGAGCGAGATTTTTTTAAGCGCGGATATATGAATATTAATGATAGAGTTGAAACATGCAAGCCATTGCGTTTATAAAATATGATGCAACATGGTGCTTTGCATAAGATATAGAAAGAAATTATTTGAAATGATAGATATGCTTTTAAATCAAAATAGCAGGTTAATGTCTTTATTATGAAGCGAATTTACATGGACTGTGGTGCAACAACTCCGGTTGACCCTCTGGTCGTAGAAGCAATGCTTCCGTATTTTACTGAAAAATTCGGTAATGCTTCAAGTCTTCACAGCTTTGGCAGAGAAGCAAAACAAGCTCTTGAAAATTCAAGAGCAGTAGTGGCAGAGTTTATTGGTGCGAAACCAGAAGAGATTATCTTCACAGGCGGAGGCACCGAATCAGATAATCTTGCCATAAAAGGCACTGCCTACAGGCACAGAAACCATGGAAGGCACATAATCACAAGTACAATCGAGCACCATGCGGTGCTTTATACATGCAAGCACCTTGAAAAACTCGGGTTTGAAGTAACCTACATTCCAGTAGATAAATATGGCATGGTAAATCCTGAGGATGTGAGGTCTGCAATCAAGGAGGATACGATTTTAATCACTATTATGCATGCCAACAATGAAATCGGTACCATTGAACCTGTAAATGAAATTGGCAGGATTGCAAAGGATAGAGGTATATATTTCCATACCGATGCAGTACAATCGGCAGGTAAGATACCTGTAAAAGTGGATGATCTGTGCGTGGATCTGCTTTCTATCTCAGCACACAAGATATATGGTCCAAAAGGGGTTGGTGCATTATATGTTCGAGGTGAGACAAACATAGAGTCGCTTGTAGATGGCGGTGGACATGAACGCACTTTTCGCTCAGGTACAGAGAACATCCCTGCGATCGTTGGTTTTGCAAAAGCCTGTGAACTTGCACACCAGAACATGAAAAGCGATGCAGCACATCTTAAAAATTTACAAAATAAGATAATAAATGGGATTTTGAAAATAAAGGGATGCTACCTTAATGGACATCCAACCGAGCGACTGCCAAATAATATTCATGTGTGCTTCAACGATATCGATGGGGATTTACTTCTCTCAAAGCTTGACTGCTGTGGGATTGCAGTCTCAACCGGTTCAGCCTGTTCTTCCGGGTCTCTTGAACCGTCTCACGTACTGCTTGCCACTGGCTTGAAACCAGAGGAGGCGCAGGGCTCACTGCGCATAACACTTAGCAAGGACAACACACACGAGGATGCGGAATATCTGCTTGAAAAACTCCCACCGATTATAGAGAGCCTGCGAAAAACACATTCTCTTCCGGAATAGCCGGACTGGCGAAGAATTCCAACCGCGTAACCCTATGAAAAGGTTAAATAGGTTCTTTGCTAATTTAACATACTGGTGAAAAATTATGGATATAAGTACTGGAAAAAAACAGGTTGAAAAAACGATTGAAAAAACGATTGAGCATGTACCAAAACCGCCAAAATATGTTGAGGATTTTATACACGAAGGTGTGAAATTTTTTGGTGGAGTGGCACCAAAGATTGGGCTTGAACCATATAAAACACCGGCTCTCGCAGTAAGTGCGTCAGAGGATGATGAAAATTATTATGTATACTGTGATATGGCAGGCATCAAGAGAGATACCATAGAAATATATGCACTTGGCGATGGATTCACTATTTATGGAGAGCGCGTTGTTCCTGATAATCTTGAATTCGGCAAAAAGATAAACGATGACATTGTATTTGGCAAGCTTGAAACACGTGTTGGGATAGCACTTCCAAAAGAAATCAGTAGTATCAAGACAGATTTTGAAAACGGGATGCTAAAAATAGTGATACCAAAATATAAAGGGCGAAAGATCTCAATAGAATAATCCCCACTCCATTTTTATAGAGCTATACAAATACGATAAGATTATTATCTGTTAAGCTCTCTCATAAACTTCTATTATGAAGCTTTCCAAGTTTGTTGAAGTACTGGAAGATATTGCACCTCTTAACTATTGCGAGGATTTTGATAGAGAGCGTATCGGGCTTGTTATTGACACTGGGAGTGATGTAAACAAGGCTGCTGTTTCACTGGATCCTACTAATTTTGTTTTTGAGGAGGCTTCAAGGCTTGATTGTGACTTACTGATCACTCACCACACATTGATCTTTGATTCGATATTCAAAGTTTCAAAAGTGTTGTCTAATACGCTTAAGATTGCCCTTGCAAATGAAATATCCCTGTACGTTATGCACACCAATTTTGATGCAGCACCAGGCGGTGTCAATGATATTCTTGCAGAACTGCTGGGTCTGTCCATGGTAGATACCTGTGGCATTGGACGTGTTGGCTTCGTTGAAGCAATGGACATTAAAGAATTTTCTGCTTTTGTAGCTCAAACGTTAAATACGCATGTCCAATGGATTGGTAACGGCGATGTAAAGCGTGTGATGGTTATTAGTGGCAGTGGCTTTAGCCAGAAATATATTGATATGGCTGTCGAAAACTATGCAGATGTGCTGGTTTCAGGAGAGCTTCGCCACAGTGCCACCCGTTATGCTGAGGCCGTGGGATTATCACTAATCGATGCTGGTCATTATGCTACTGAAAATCCTGCAATGAAACGTTTGTGTGATAGGCTGCCGGTTGAATCAGTGTTTATTGACCACGATCCAGGAGTCAGTGTTCGTTAAAATGAAAACTGTACTTGTTGTTGGATATAATACTCGTCATATCTGTGCATCTGCAAAGAAGGCCGGTTTTAATGTTTTTTCGATTGAGCATTTTGGAGATCGTGACCTTTTTGAGATAGCAGATGAAGTGGTGGTATTTAAAGATTCCCAGGTTGATAATAATACTCGCGAATCTGATACTTATGAATCGATGAAAAGATTTGATTATGATGCTCTGGTTTGCGGCCCTGGTTTCGAGCAGTCAGATTTTGATACTGAACATCCCGTGTTAAATAATGATAAAAAGCTTGTTGAAAAGGTGTCTGACAAGTTCTGGCTTTCGGAATATCTTACAGAGATTGGAGTAAAGCATCCTTCTACTTTTCTTTTAGAGGATGTGATACCTTCGACACTAAAGTATCCGGTAATGGTGAAACCGCGCTCTGGTGCTGGTGGTGTAAAGAATCTGCTTGTGTTAAATTCCGAACAACTCGAAAAAATCAAGCGGTCTTTTAATGATTTTATTGTACAGGAATATATTGAAGGTATTACTGCAAGTGTGTCGTTGATTGCAGCTTATGGGAAAGCGCGCAGTATTGGAACAAGTGAAGAGATATCCGGTTTTCCATGGCTTACTAATATTCCGTATGCATACTCTGGCAGTATCACTCCTTTTAATCATAAGCACGTGGAGGTGATGAAGGAGCTTGCCGAGAGTGTTGTGTGCGATCTGATGCTTGTGGGTTCAAATGGTGTTGATTTTTTGTTAAGCGATAAAGGACTGTTTTTACTGGAGATTAATCCACGCTTCCAGGGCACTCTCGAAACAGTGGAGAATTCTTATGAACTCAATTTATTCTCGATGCATGTAGCTGCCTTTTTCGGGGAGCTTCCACAACCGGTTTCTGCAAAGTGTTTTACAGGGAGAGCAGTACTGTCTGCAAAAAATGATGTATGGATTGATCAGAGAATGTCTGATTTGCTTTTTGATTGTTATAAAAAAGAACTAGCTTCTGATGTGCCATGGCACAACACATTAATACTAAAAGATAAACCTATAGTTACGTTTTTTGCAGCAGGTACAAAACGTGATGAAACACTGACAAAACTGAGAAATATGACGAATAAAATAAGTAGTGGTGATTTGTTTTGATTGATTTGGACGATCCAACCGTGTGTGGCTATTTTCATAGTCTTATGGGAGAAGAAGGCATAAAGGTAATAAGAAATATGCCGGTAGGAGAAGTGACCGATGAAGAGATATCAACGGCAACTGAGGTGATGCTGAATGCGGTAAGAAGAACGTTGTTTTTTTTGTATGAGAATCGTCTTGCATCATATCGGCGGGAACGTGATACTAATAGCGGGTGGCTAACATATTTGTGGAGGGTGGATTTAAGTCCTCTTGATATTCTCCTTGAAGCTGAGCGAAAAAAGCTACTCACGAATCTTAAAAAACGTTTATTGTTTGAAGAAGAAAACATGTTCTACACATGTAAAAATGAATGTGGAAGATGTTTCTTCAATGATGCTGTAGAACTGGATTTTGTTTGTCCAAAATGCGGCGAAAAATTAATGCACCACAATAATGAAGAAGTAATAAAAGTAATAAAAAAGCGGATTTCGCAGCTAAACCCAGAAGACGTGAACAATGACCCTGGTACCACAATCGCGTGAGCAGGCACTTTTTTTTCTAGAGCAGGTTGGAACCCCGGGAGATGTGATAAATCACTGCAAAACAGTTGCAGGAGTAGCAGAAAACATTGCCAGGCAGATCAGTTTTACCGTCCCTGTCAACATCGAGCTTGTTATTATTGCTTCGCTGGTGCACGATATTGGCCGCTCAAAATCACATGGAATCGGCCATGCAGTAACAGGCGCAAAAATTGGACGTGAGCTTGGATTCACAGAAGACGTGGTTAATATTATTAAACGACATATCGGTGCTGGCATCGACAAAACCGAAGCAATCAAACTTGAGCTGCCACCAGAAGATTACACTCCAAAAACGATTGAAGAAAAAATTGTTGCACATGCGGACAATCTTGTAAAAGGCACACAAGTTCAAACCATTAAGCAGTGCATAAAAAATCTAAAACAACGATCGGTTGATCAACAGGTAATTGAGCGAATTATATATCTTCACAATGAACTGTCTGCTCTCTCCATGAAACCACTATAGTTTTTCAGGATCGCTGCCAATTACTGCTGTCCACCACCAGCGTGCCATATCTACAAGGTCAAGGCTGAATAATTCAGAGAGTCGATATTCTTTATTCTTACTGCTGATTAGACCTGCTCCCAATAATTTGTTGCGCATTGAATAAAAGGAAGAGCGGTTGATATTAAATTGCTTAATTGTATTTTCCCACTCAGATATTTTAATCGGATCGCCTGCTTTTTGACGTTCCTCTACAAGGAGAAGAAATTTGTTGGCACGCATGGCAGTTGCTTCTTCCTGGAATAACCGCCGCATAAGTTCATAGTAAGGATCACGAGAACGGCTTATACGATTACTCGATGTAGAACGTACTATGATGGTGGTTGCGGTACGATGAGCGTCTTTTACAAAAGTCATATATGAACTGGTTTAGAGAGTGCACCCTGTACTATATCTACATATTCTTCTTTTAAAGAATATATTGTTCGTGTTTTATAAGAGAATTTATGTGCTTTCAAGATTCCAAGCCTTGAATTGATGTATCCAACCATGGATGCAACTGCCGTATATGACAGCTTGAACTTCGCGGAAAGAGTTTGATGAAGTTTATCTACGGTGAATGTTTTAATATTTATCAGAATCTTTAATACTTGGCTGCGGATTCCATCAACATCGAGTTCAATATAACGTTCCAATCGCTTTTTGATTCTTTGCCTGAATGACTGCATCACATTCCTCTGGATATAATAGATTTTTCATTATATATAAAGTTTGTGTTTTCAAGCGGTTGTAAAGTTGTTGGGGGTTAGCATTGTTTCGAACTGGTTGTATGTTTAGATATAAGGTCTACTATTCTTAGGTTTGAACGCATGAAAGAAATTAGAGTTCTGGTAACACCCGGAGAGTTTACAACCCCCAATCCGCCTACTACAGCGTTTGTTTTGTTAAGCTTGCATATCATAAACGCTGAAAGCATTATACATAAAAATTTTAAATAACATATCTATGAAATAAATATACATGACCGCCTCACGGATGCATCCGAATTCATCTTGGCGTGGTATAGCGAGGGAGATGTAAAGTGTCTTACAGCAAAACACAAGGTGCTCTTTGATTGCGGGCGCATGTCCAATCGGTGTTGAAAATACTGATCTCTTCCTTGA
>RXIJ01000050.1 GCA_004212095.1 Methanosarcinales archaeon
TTCGAGCAACAACAACCTAACGAGCAACACCATTAACTCGAACAACAACTACGGAATCTCCATGTGGTCTTCGAGCAACAACATACTCTACCACAACAATCTCATCAACAACACCAACAACAACGCTTATGACACAGGCACCAACCAGTGGAACACCTCAACCGTTGGCAATTATTACTCAGACTACACAGGAAGCGACAACAACAGCGACGGTATCGGCGACACTTCGTATCAGATTCCAGGCGGAAGCAGCATTGATTATTTCCCTCTGATGCACCCATGGGAAAAAACACCACTAAAAGGCGACCTTGACGATGATTTCCAAATCACCGCTAAAGATGCTGCAATCGTGCTTGAAATAGCAGTCGGCAGCCTCCCTTTCGACGATGCTGCTGATGTTAGTGGTGACGGCAGGGTTTCATCACTTGACGCTCTCATCATTCTACAGATGGTAACATGAGTGATCATAAGTACTGCACAACGAAGTTGTGCAGAACCGCACACGGAGTGTGTGGGAACAATTCTCGACTACGAAGTAGTCGAGGTGATGATAATGAAATTTGGATCAAGTGGAATACGCGGAATTGCAAATCAAGAGATCACGTCTGAACTGGCAATACGAATTGGGCGTGCTGTTGGTGCTGTGTGCAACAGAGTAGTTGTTGGATGTGACACACGAAGAGCAGCAGAGATGATCGAATACGCTGTAGTCTCTGGTTTACTCTCGGTGGGATGCAGGGTCACACGTGTGAACATGGTTACAACCCCCACACTTGCTTATGCTGCAAGAAACCATGACTGCGGAATCATGGTCACAGCTTCTCATAATCCACCAGAATATATCGGTGTGAAACTCTTCAATCCGGACGGCATGGCGTTTGACAGAGAACAGCAGACAACGATTGAGAAATTGATTAAAGATAAAACTCCTGAACTTGCTTCATGGAAAGATATGCAGGAGGTTAAAACTGATAAAAACGCTGTTTCTGACCATATATCGATGATTCTCTCAAAGGTTAGTATCAAAAGGAAGATAAAAGTGGTGGTGGACTCCGGATGTGGTGCAGCTTCACTGACCACCCCATATCTGCTGCGAGAGATGGGCTGTGATGTGATAACATTGAATAGCCAGCCAGATGGTTTTTTCCCTGGACGTGGTGTTGAACCAAAAGAAGAAAATCTTTTTGCACTTCGGTCGCTCGTTTACAGTACAAACGCAGATATCGGGATTGCACACGATGGGGATGCAGACCGAATGGTTGCTGTTGACGAAATAGGAAAAATGGTCAGCAATGATAAACTGCTTGCGTTCTTTGGCGAATACGAGGCAGAAAAGAAGATGGTTGTGCCAGTGGATGCATCCATGCTTATTGATGCTGTACTTCCGGATGTCGAGATTATTAGAACCCGTGTTGGGGATGTGTTTGTTGCAGAGGAGATAAAGAAAACAGGAGCTAATTTTGGAGGGGAAGCAAGTGGGACATGGATATTTCCTGGGGTTTCTTACTGTCCTGACGGCGTGTATGCGGCTTCGAGACTTGTAGAGCTAATAAGCAGTACAACAGAGAAGTTCGCAGATAAGCTTTCATCGATGCCAGAATATGTGATAAAGCGAGGATCAGTTCCCCATCGTGGAAATATGGATAAGGTTGAAAAAGAACTGCTTGCACTTAATTTTTCCGGTATTGACACGATCGATGGGTTCAGGCTCACATTTGATGATGTGTGGGTACTTGTACGTCCTTCCGGAACTGAGCCATTGATCAGGATTACAGTGGAAGGAAAAACAAAACAATTAGTAGATGAAATATACAATAAAATACATAAAATTATAAAAGGTTAAAAAATGAAAGCAGTGATACTTGCAGCAGGTGAAGGAACAAGGATGCATCCACTAACGACAACTTGCCCCAAAGTGATGCTTTCAGTTGCAAACAGACCAGTACTCGAACACATTATCATATCTGCAAAAGATGCAGGCATCACTGATTTTGTCTGCGTTGTTGGATATATGGGAGATACTGTTAGAAACTACTTTGGAAGTGGCAGCAGTCTTGGTGTTCGCATCGATTATGTTGAGCAAAAAGAGCAACTTGGTACTGCTGATGCGATATATGCAGCTATGGATTTGGTGGAAGGGAGATTTATCGTGTTAAACGGTGACGCACTAATCAAATCAGCAGATATTCGCTCTTTAATAAACTACAAAGAAGATATTGTTTTAGCATTGAAGAAACTAAAAAATCCTGCCGGATACGGTGTGGTAAAAACAACGGGCAGTAAAATCGTTGAGATCATAGAGAAACCTGAGCATAATATTGGAAATCTGGTAAATGCAGGAATCTATCTATTCCCAGACCTTATCTTTGACGCTATCAGAACAACTGAAAAATCAGTGCGTGGAGAATATGAAATCACAGATTCCATCAATGCACTGGTAGGGAATGTGAGGGCCAGCTATTTGATGCTTGATACGTGGATCGACATCGGAAGACCATGGAATTTGCTGGATGCAAACGAGTATCTACTTTCAAATCTTAAGAGATCCATTTTTGGTAAGATCGAACCATATACTACATTAAACGGTGAAATCAGTGTAGGAAAAGGCACTATTATCAGAAACGGCTCTTACATACTTGGTCCTGTCGCAATTGCAGAAAACTGTGATATTGGTCCGAATTGCTTTATCAGACCCTATACATCCATAGGAAATAATGTACGCATTGGAAATGCCGTTGAGGTTAAAAACAGTATTGTGATGAACGGCACACAGATAGGACATCTCAGCTATGTTGGAGATAGCATTATAGGACATAATTGCAACATTGCGGCTGGAACAAAGATTGCGAACTTGCGGCATGATGGCAAAAATATCCGGGTAATGGTGAATAATACGTCTGTTGATACCGGAAGAAGAAAACTTGGTGTAATCATGGGGGATTACGTACACACAGGCATTAATACAAGCATCAATGTTGGTGTGCTGATGGACGCCGGACGAAGTACATACCCAGGCGAGGTTGTGATGTGATATGAGAATGCAAGGAGGTATGGTGGGATTTCAGGCAAATGATTAAAAAAGCAATAATACCTGCTGCAGGACTTGGAACACGATTCCTTCCTGTGACGAAATCGATGCCAAAGGAAATGCTTCCAATAATCGATAAGCCGATTATCCAGTTCGTTGTGGAAGAGGCTGTCGCTTCCGGAATCGATGACATTCTGATCATTACCGGAAGAGGTAAACGCGCCGTTGAAGATTATTTCGACACTTCACCTGAACTTGAAACTCACCTGTTAAATAATAAAAAATATGAATTATTAAAAGAAATGAAAGACATCTCTTCGATGGTAGATATCCATTATATCAGGCAGAAAGAGCCGAAAGGTCTTGGTGATGCAGTACTGCGAGCAGAAAAGCATATTGATGATGAAGCATTTGCTGTTTTGCTTGGAGATGACATTATCAGGGGAGAACATTGCATAAAACAATTGGTGGATGTTTATACAAGGTATAAATGCTCTGTCTTGGCAGTAGAAGAGGTTAGTGATGTGAGCAAATATGGAATCATAAAAGGAGAAAAAATTAATGAGACGATTTATGATGTAGAAGATATTGTTGAAAAACCTGATGTCTATCATGCACCGTCAAGGATGGGAACTGTTGGCAGATATATTCTCACGCCTGCGATATTCTCATGTATTAAAAAAATAAAACCCGGGTTTGGTGGAGAGATACAACTTACTGATGCAATAAGGATGCTGATTGACCCGGAAGGGGTTTATGCACACGAATTCAATGGAAAACGATACGATGCCGGAAATAAAGCGGATTACGTCAAAGCGATCATCGATTTTGCCCTGGAAAGAGAGGATTTAAGAGATGAGATTGAAAATTACATAGAGGTGAAAAGATGAAAACGCAGAAGTATTCAGTCAATCAACATTTGATAGAAACGATTCTTTCCTGGGTAAAGTCAGACGAGATAGCAATACCTGAAATTCAACGACCTTTTGTTTGGGATGCAACAAAAGTGAGAGATTTAATGGATTCTCTCTACCAGGGATACCCGATAGGTTATTTAATTGCCTGGCGTAACCCAAATGTAAAACTAAGAGATGGAACTACCGCAGAGGGTAAGAAAATCCTTATTGACGGTCAACAACGTGTAACGGCATTCACTGCTGCTATTTTGGGTGACTATGTAATCAATAAAGACTACAAGCGAGTGAAAATAAAAATAGCTTTTAACCCATTAAAAGAAAAATTTGAGGTGCTTAACACTGCTATTGAGCGAGATGGTACATGGCTGCCTGATATATCAAAAATAATTTCTGGAGACGTGGACGTATTTAATTTAGTTGAAACTTATCGATCTAAAAATGAGAACATTGACCGTAAATTCATTTTTGACAAGATAGAGTCTCTGAGAAAAATAACGCAAAAACAACTTGGGTTAATTGAGTTGGATTCTGATTTGGATATTGAAGCAGTGACAGAAATATTTATACGAATTAACTCAAAAGGAGTTGGGTTGAGCCAGGCAGATTTTGTTATGTCGAAAATAGCAGCAAATGAAAGTTACGGGGGCTCAACTCTTAGAAAGTTTATAGACTACTTCTGTCATTTGGCAGTTGCCCCTGAATTCTACTCTCATATTACTGAGGTAGACAAGGAGTTTACCACCACAGACTACTTCCAAAAGATATCATGGCTAAGAAACGAAAAAGAAGACCTATACGACCCTGATTATAACGATTTATTGAGAGTGAGTTTTACATCCGAATTTAATAGAGGAAAATTAGCTGATTTGGTTAGTTTACTCTCAGGTAGGAATTTTGAGACAAGGACATACGAAGAAGAAATAGTGAAGGAATCGTTTGCCACTCTTGAAAAAGGCATACTAAACTTCATTAACGAGACCAATTTCAAAAGGTTCTTAATGATAATTAAATCCGCAGGGTTCATTTCTCCTAAGCTTATTCGCTCACAAAATGCCCTAAATTTTGCATATATTCTGTATCTCAAACTAAAATCCCAGAACTATAATCCTGCCGAGATAGAAACATACGTGCGCAAATGGTTTGTTTTATCAATCCTAACTGGCAGATACTCAGGTTCTCCTGAATCTATGTTTGATTTCGATATAAAAAACATTTCAAGTAAAGACTTCAAAGAATATCTTAAAAGCGTTGAAAACGCTGATTTATCCGATGCTTTTTGGGATGCTGCTTTAGTACAGAATCTAACTACTTCTGTGTCAAGTAGCCCCAACTTCAATGTTTATTTAGCAGCTCAGGTAAAATCAAATGATAAAGGCTTTTTATCAAAGGACATAACAGTGAAAGACTTAATTTCTCACAGGGGTGACATACACCACGTATTCCCCAGAGATTACCTAAAGAAAAACAGTCTGAAAAAGGGGCAATATAATCAAATTGGCAACTATGTTTACATGCAATCAGAGATAAATGTCCAGATAGACAATAAAGCCCCAAACATATATTTTAGTGAATTAAAAGACCAGTGCAATGGTGCTGGGCTAAAATATGGTGGTATAGATAGTTTTCAATCCCTCGAAGACAATTTGATGATGAATTGTATACCCAACACCATCGTTTCAATGGATATTGATAATTACGATGAGTTTTTAACGCTAAGGAGGGGGCTAATAGCCAAGAAAATAAGGGACTACTACTATTCTTTATAAAATGCACGAAAAGGAATTATCTTTTAGAATACATTGGAAGTGAATTATCGCTGAAAAAAGGAGAAACCAGCCTCAAAGTATATGTTCTTGAAGTTTTTAGATTTCTGAATAAGACTGGATAGCAAAGCGACGGCACACCCCGCCTAAAGTCGAAGGATTGTTCTTATCAGTGTTGTGAAGAATTTTGGTTTCAGCGTTAGAAGCAGATTCTTAGATGGATAGAGGTCTCCTTCCGGCACCGTTTCTCGTATTGTTATTGGTTTTGTGATTTTATCGCTTTCCTCTATTATTTCTTTGGCTACATTGATTAGCCGGATTGTTTGTTCTCCCTTCTCTTCTTCCACGATCCCGTTTGCAATCTTCAGTTTTATTAATTTTTTTGATGCCTCGTAAGAAGATGCTGCTATTTCGTCCCGATTCATCCATATTGTTTCATAGTTCAGTGCATTTTTCCAGTTCGTTGCATTTTCTATTGCAAGCCTGTGGCTTTCAAGATCGTTGAATCGCAGTTTGTATCCAAATTTATCTGGATTTTTGAATACAATGCTTCCTGGGTCTACAAATGGTGCAAGTGGTGAGATGAAGCAGTCGAGGATTTTTTTCGACTCTGGTATTTTTTTGGTTATTGACTCGATGTATTTGTGCGTTTCAACTGCACTGGCGTATGTCTGAAATGGCAAGCCTGTCATAAAGTACAGGTCAACTCGTTTGAAATTTAGTTCTGCTACGTGTGAGATGAATTTTTCAAGTTCATTATTTTGGTATGGTCTGCCGAATGCGTTTCTAACTTTCTCACTGTGGCTTTCCGGTGATATATGAAGAATTACCTCGTCTGATGCCTGCTCTAGTATCGTTAGTGTTTCCTTGTTTGGTGGTTTGAAGAATTCAAAGAATATCGGGGCATCGAATTTGTTTTCTTTCAGCTCTTTTACTATCGCTTTCGCATGTTTGAGGTTGAACTGCAAATCTCCTACCAAAAAAACCGGAATTTTCATGTACTGGTTGATTGATAGAATCTCTTCAGCAATCTTTTCAGCCGGTTTGAATGCGATGCCGGTTCTTTGAAATGAATTTTTAAAAGTATTACATGAGCCTCCGCATGTGATGCAGTTGAAATCACATCCTTTGTAAGCAAGAGACATAGCTATCGGATCCTGCATAAATTTAGCAAATGGAAGGAATGCCTTCGGTTTCATAGATTTTATTGCTTCTTTTGCAACAAAACTGTAGTCAATGGAATAACCCCCAATATCTTCCGGTACAAAGGTGATGCCATTTGTCTTAATTAACTCACCCTCTCGCCACGACAGGTTGGGGATATCCTCTATTGCACCTCTCCCCTCGATCAAATACTCCAAAAGCTTTTTAAAAGGCTCTTCTGTCGTGTCACCTGAAAGTACGTAGTCCACCTGTTTATAATTCCGTAGAATCTCCTTCCAGAAAATACTTGATGTAAATCCTCCAAAAACAACCGGCCTGTCCCAGATTTTTTTGATAATTTTTGCAACTTCTACGGCACCCTGTACATGAACCATCCAGTGAAGGTCAATACCATAAACAGCAGCATCGATTTTTTTAATTTCCTTTTCAACATCAAAGGAGGCATCCATCAGCATTTGGGTTGCAATATTCAGGATTCTAACCTTGTACCCCCGTTTTCCAAGGTACGTGAGAAGGGTGAGAAAACCTACCGGGTACAACTCAAAAACAGGTGTTGAAGGGATCAGGTCACTTATAGGACCGTGGTGCACATCTTTTTCTCTAAAATCGTATAAACTTGGTGCGTGAATTAAAACAAGGTCAGCTTTCAAGATTTCACCAGCGAATTCAAATCAATCAAATCAATCACATTCTCTGAAAATGCGATTAAATTGTCAACTCCTTTGATCTCATAGGGAAGTACAGGAACACTCTGTACTTTATATGTATTTCCAAGTTCTGTTTGTATCAACTCCGTATAATGATTATGGAGTTCGGATTTCTTATCCCATACATCGCCCTGACACAAGCTCTTCTCTGCAACCTGGTTGATCAGTATTCCGCCAATTTTCACGTTAAAATCAGTTAGTTCTCTAACGATGCGCTTTGTCTGGGCATAGCCAAGCCATTCGGGAATCGTAACAATATACGCATTCACAATACCAGAAGACATGAAACCAAGAACATCCTCAGCTAATATCTTCCATTCATTAATAATATCAAGTGGGTTTCTTCCTTTTTTGCGTTTGATCTTATCAAGCACGCTTTTAACCGAAAAATAAAGCTTACCAGCCTCGCCAAGATGCTCATAAAATTGTTCCTCAAGTTTTAAAAGCTTGAGAGTACCACCGGCAGGCGCTGTATCCCACACGATAAAATCGAAATTATCCGCAAGATGTTGGTCAAGCAGATACGTTAAAACAAACTGGTCACTGATCCCCGGTGCACCAGCAATATAATCAAGGATGGATTCATCAACCGGGAAAAACGAAGAGAGAACTTCATACACCTCATCGCCGTACTTTTCTTTCCACATATCAAGAACGATCTCCTCATCAAGCTCGATAACATCCAGCAGGTCAAGACCAGGAACTTTATTGATCCCAGCATGTGTGAACCCAAGACCAAATATATCAAACAGGGATGGCGATGGATCGCTTGAAATCAAAAGAGTCTTTTTGTCATTTGCTGCCAGATGCACAGCAACAGAAGCTGCACACGTGGTCTTACCAACACCACCCTTGCCCCAGAATGATAAAATCATTGGTGGGTGTGCCTCTGGATGCTGGTAGTTATTATAATCGGTGGTGTGATAATTTTTCTCATGATTAACTCATATTATGGACGTATTATTCTTTTATGCAGTTGCTTTGTGCTTTTTGGCAGCAGTATGTGGTTTCTGTGGCAAAAGTTTTCAAGTATGGTGTAGAAAACAGAATGCTCACTGTTTCGAATGAGAGTAGCCTTGTGAGCCTGGATCAACAGGTCCGGATAGCCCCCTCTGATGATACTTTCCGCTCTAAGGATGTCTGCAATAGTTTCAGTCAATCCCTGTTCGTGAGCCCACCGTGGATATTCTACACGCCCAACCCTATTTGAAAGATTGATGTAGAAAAAAGCTACCTGGTCTTTAAATTGTCCGTACCTGTCAAGTATTGATTTGGTTTGTGCATTTTCACCGGTTGCACGCCTGTCATCTCTATCGCACAGAAAAGCACTTGTGCGATCTCCCCAGTTTGGCATATACGGCTGAATGAGGTATGTATCCTGAAGTTTGGTTTTTTTGAGGTTATATAACTTTTGAAGCATCTGTGTTAGATCGTGGGGATGTGAATTATCAGTATAGGCTGTGAGTGTATTTCCTGTGTTCGTTGATGTTTGCAGCAGTTTTTTGATTGCTTCAAGATAAATATTCCTGATATTTTTGTTAAGAGAATTGGTGTGTGATAAAACGAGTGAACCATCGAGCAGTACGAAGATCCGGTCGTGTACATGCAAGAGCTCTTGCATTTGTTCACACTCGGCTTTAAACCTGCGTGCATCAATAAATTCATCGCTGTATGCGTAGACATGTGCTGTTTCGAATTCTTCTGGTGTGATTATTGATGCGTTTGTTTTCTGTTTGAAGCTTTTGGCATTTTTGTGTTCGTTGTAGATACTTGCTGTTTGAACCACTGCAACCGGGAGGTTGTAGGTTTTGTCGGGATAAATCTGGCTTCCGTCCACTGCACCAACAGTAGTACTGCACAGGGTGTGATCCATCCAGTCCTGGGCATCAGCATGATTTTTCCATTGTTGAACAAAAGGTTTGATGAATCCGCCTTCAAGTATGCGAGCCCCGCTATAACGCGGAAGCCTCTTATTGGCATCAAATAGCTCTATTGTTAGCTTTTCAAGTGCCTGCTGATATTCCTTGCTCGACTCGCTCCGCTCTCTTACATAACCTCTAACAGCTTCAATTTTTTGCTCAAGTTCTTCGCCAACATCTTTTATATTCAGCATTTATAATTCTCTGAACAACTTTTATTCCATATAAACCCCGCCTTAAAATATATCAAATCCTGAGGCAGTTAAAGATAGCTGAAAAGACCCCTGTTTCCCGAAGTTTTTTGATAGCAGGTGCCAGTACCGAAAAATCTGCGTACACCAGCTTCCACACAATAATAACTGGCGTTTCTATAAAAAAGGAAAATATTGTTAATAGAGATACCAGGAAGGCATGGAAAGCATATCATGGGACGGTATAAAATTTTGGCGAAAAAGCCAGCTGATATCACACAGATTAATGCTTTGGGGTGGACTTCTGCTCTGCTCATATTGGGATTTTATAGCTTCCAACAGGTGCGTGTTAAATTAACAAATTATATATAGTATTACACAGACTAATCTGAATAAATTAATGAATAAAAAGTGATAGAGATGGATATACTTTTGAAAGTGTTCCTGGTGGTAGGACTATTAATTGCGTTCACGATAATATTGTGTACATACAGAGCTGTAGTTGGCCCGGGAATATTCAATCGGGTTATTGCAGTCAATGTGATAGGGACAAAAACAATCGTTCTTCTAGTTCTCATAGGTTATTATTTTGAGAGGCCAATGTTCTTTGATATTGCACTTTTGTATGCTATGCTAAACTTCATCGCTACTCTAATTTTTGCAAAATATATACAGAAGGGTGACGTATGCTCGAGATAGTCGTTGTAGCATTCCTCGCAGTTGGTATATTTTTTATGGTGGTTGGTGCTGTTGGATTATTGAGGTTTCCTGATTTTTACACGAGACTACATGCGACAGGAAAGTGCGATACTCTCGGGGAAGTTCTTATCATCGTTGGTTTACTGTTATATCACCTGTTCCATTACCCAGAAACGCCTCTTGTATGTGTGAAGCTATTATTTTTGATCCTATTCATCTTTATCACCAATCCAACAGCGACGTATGCGTTGATGAGATCTGCTTATAAGACTGGTGTAAAACCATGGAAGCTCGGGGATGAGAGACAATGAGGGGAAAGGGTTTTGGAATACTTGTGACTTTTTGTGTGATGTTTCTATTCTGGCTTCTTCTTTCCGGAATCTTTGATACACTCCATCTTACAGCTGGTCTGGTATGCAGTGCAATTGTTGCTTTGATCTCTCATGACCTAATCATAAAAGGGGATGAAGAGAAGATTCTCTCGAAATCATTCAAACTTGCTATTTATATACCCTGGGAACTCTGGCAGATAGTACTTGCAAATTTTGATGTTGCATATCGTGTGTTGCATCCAAAGATGCCAATAGACCCCCTTATAATAGAGTTTGACACGACATTGCAAAGTGACCTTGCTCTTGTAACACTTGCTAATTCTATCACCTTAACCCCTGGAACGATAACAATTGGGATAACGAACGGAAGGTTTTCTGTACATGCAATTGCAAAAGAGCCTGCTGAGGCGCTTACCGTTGATGGAACGATGCAGCAAAAAGTAGCTGATGTATATATGGAGTGGTGATAAAAAATGATACCGTCCATCGACATTGCTTTATTATCGATCATTGTAGTACTTGCAATAGTAGCGATAACTGTTAAAGACCTCCTCGCCGCAACGATGGTACTTGGTGTTTACAGTTTTTTGATGGCAATGGTCTGGGTAGAGATGCATTCGGTGGATGTAGGGTTCACAGAAGCTGCTGTCGGTGCCGGTGCAACAACAGCCTTCTTGATTGCAGCATTGTCCAGGACAGCAAGGCATGAAAAGGAGGTAACAGATAAAAAGACGAAACGACTTCCAGCAGTAGCACTGGTTTTTATCATCCTGTTAGGTGTCATTTTTGTATACATAGCAGAGGATATACCTGCGTTTGGAGATTCGGATTCTGCCCCCAATAAGTATGTAAAGTTGTTCAGCATGGATGCTGATGAAATAGAAAATGACCTAAATCAGGGTATTGTCCCTGAAAAATTGATTGGCAGTGTCAAAGAGGCAGGTTTTCAAGCTCCCACTGGAGTTATAAATCTCCGGAAGGGTGAATGGGATGCATTTATTATTCCGGAAGAGACAACTCAACATTTCTACCCAAAGGAACAGAAGTATTACTTTATCAAAAAGGAGGGTGATAAGCTTGATGTTTACCGATATTCGCTGATCGTACGATGGGTGGAAGAAGGTAAAGAGGAGACCGAAGTTGTAAATATGGTAACTTATGGTCTTGCAGATTATCGTAGTTATGATACTCTTGGAGAGACTGCTGTTATTTTTACTGCCGGTGTATCAGTCATATTACTCTTGAGAAGGAGGGGTAAACTTTGAGCAAGGAAAGAGATGTCATCATAGAAACAGTATCAAGATTGATGATACCGTTTATCCAGCTGTTTGCATTGTATGTGATCATTCATGGGGCAGGTGGACCTGGTGGAGGGTTCCAGGGTGGAGTTATATTTGGCTCTTCCTTCGTGTTGTTCATCATCGCCTTTGGTATCACAGCCGCACGAAAAAAAGTTTCGGAAAGAGTGAATACTGCTCTAAGTGCTCTTGGTGTGTCCATCTATGCTGTAGTTGGGCTTCTATGTCTAATCTTTGGTCTCGGGGCTGCCCAATATCTAAACTATGGGTATCTTCCACTACCAGTCCATTTCGAGGAGAGAAGAGCTCTTGGTATGGATTTTGTAGAAATAGGCATAGGAATAACAGTTATGGCAATAGTCACATCTATATTTTTTGACCTTGCATGGAAAGAAGAAGAAGATGAAGGAGACAGTGAGTAAATGGAATGGATAACAGAAATACTTGAAAAGTATAATTATTGGACTTTTATAATTATCATGCTTATTGGACTCTATGGGATGATAGCAAAAGACAATCTGATCAAGAAGATAATAGGCTTGAGCATATTCCAGACTGCTATATTTCTTTTCTATGTATCACTGGCTGATGTAATTGGTGGAACTGAGCCAATTGTAATCGAAGGATATACAGGCTTGTATGTAAATCCATTACCTCATGTACTCATACTCACAGCTATAGTAGTATCAGTAGCAACTCTTGCAGTCGCACTCGCTCTGATAATACGAATACACGAAGAATACGGAACAATAGAGGAAAGAGAGGTTCTAATAAAGGAGAGAGATGCGGCTAGTTGATAATATTAAATATTTGTTATTGTAACCTCTGTTGCCCAGCCGACGCATTTAAATATTAACATAATCAAGAGGCGTGTATGAATGTAATAGTGACAGGCGGTGCTGGATTCATCGGATCCAATCTGGTTTCTGAACTCTCTAAAGAACATGACGTAACGGTGTTGGACAACTTCCACACAGGTAGTGCAGATAATCTAAAAGACAAAATAACTGTTGTCAACGATTCCTCCCGCAATATCGGCGATCGGTTCTCAAACGCTGATATTGACATTGATGCAATCTTTCATCTTGGCATACCATCTTCCTCTCCTATGTACAAGGAAAATCCGATGCTTGTTGGGTCAGCAATAAACGACGCCATCAACGTCTTTGAGTTTGCAAAGAAAACAGGTGCAAAGGTTGTGTTTGCGTCTTCTTCTTCTCTTTACAATGGACTAACTACTCCAAACAAGGAAGATATGGACGTAATGGTAGCTGATTATTACACCGAGGCGAGGTTTGGAATCGAACGGGTTGCAGAGTTGTACCATAAGTTATACGGAATGGAAGTGGTTGGACTCAGATTTTTCTCGGTCTATGGCCCTAACGAGCATGCAAAGGGAATATATGCAAATATTATCTCCCAATTCCTTTGGGATATGCAGGATTGTAAAATTCCAGTCATCTATGGTGATGGTAAACAAACAAGAGATTTTATTTTCGTTAGCGATGTGGTTAGAGCGTGTATTCTTGCCATGGAAACAGATATGTCAGGTATCTTCAATGTAGGAACAGGTGTTTCACACAGTTTCAATGATATTGTTAATCTATTGAACAATGCGCTTGGTACGGATATCAAACCGCAGTATATCAAGAATCCTGTAAAAAATTATGTAGCTCACACGTTGGCTGACCTAACGAAAGTGAAAGCCTCTCTTGGTTTCCGTTCAGAGTATTCGCTGGAAGATGGTATCAGTGAGATTGTTTAAGGTGACATGTGAATATGGTTATTCTTAGAGGAGAAGGGGACTTTCTGGTGCCAGTTAGAAGTCATTGTTTGACTGACATACCGGATCTTCAGGATGTTGAAGTTGATATAAATTTAGACTGTTTAAAAATAGGTAACTGTTGAGCCAGAAAGCTGGATTTAATAGTCTCCTAAAAATAGCCAAACAAATACGAAAAGTATAAAAGGTGTGGAGTAACCAACAGGCGATTAAATGCTGCACATTCGGCACGTTTTTGAAAATGCTCTCGCAGGCAGCATTACTTATGATGATGCCATACACCTGTTTACTGAATGCAAGCCTTCAACACTGTTTGCTCTTGCAGATAACTTGCGTAAGATGACATGCGGAGACGTGGTTACCTATATTGTCAATAGAAATATTAATTTTACTAACATCTGCATCGGAAGCTGCAAGTTTTGTGCTTTTAGAAGAGAAAATGGCTATCGATTGTCTATTGAAGAGATAATAGCTAAAGCAAGAGAAGCAGTCGATGTTGGTGCAAGTGAGATATGTATACAGGGTGGACTTCTTGATGATATGTATATTGAAGATTACTGCAAGATTCTAAAGAATGTAAAATCAGAGTTTCCGCACCTTCACCTCCATGCGTATTCCCCCATGGAAGTGTTTCATGCTGCGCACACCTCTAATATTTCTATTAAAACTGCACTGTCAAAACTTAAACAAAGTGGTCTTGATAGTATGCCAGGTACAGCCGCAGAGATATTTTCCAAACGGGTGCGAAGTATTATATGTCCTGAAAAACTAAGTGCAGAAGACTGGTTAACAGTGGTACGCTCTGCACATGAAATGGGGATACGAACTACAGCAACCATGATGTATGGGCACATTGAGACTATCGAAGAACGAATAGAACACATGCTCGCTATACGAGAACTCCAGAAAAAAACAGGGGGCTTTACCGAGTTTGTGCCACTCTTGTTTATGCCACACAACAATGCACTTGGAAAGATTACAAACAAAGATAGAGATAAACTGGACGATCTGAAAGTTCATGCGATTGCAAGAATTATTTTCCACACCCACATAAATAATATTCAGACAAGCTGGGTGAAACTTGGAATAAAAGATGCACAGGACATACTCCTATGTGGTGCCAATGATCTTGGGGGCACACTGATGGAAGAGAAAATATCAAGAAGTGCAGGTGCTGTAAATGGCGAATACATCACACCAAAAGAATTTAACACACTTATCAAAAATGTTAACAGACAGCCTGCGATAAGAAACACTCTTTATACAAGTACGTCTTTGCAATAGTTGATCTGATAGACATGATAGCAAAGTATTAAATTATAATTATAAAATTAAAATAACTACAACTTCATCATAACATTTATGGCAAGGAAACTGGGACAGCATTTTATTATAGATCAACACCTGTTAAAGCGTATCACAGAGGCAGCATCACTGTGTTCGGATGATGTAGTACTCGAAATCGGTGCCGGATACGGAAGCCTTACAGAGCTTCTCTGCAATCATGCAGGCAAAGTGATTGCAATTGAAAATGATCCTGCTCTTGTCAACCATCTTAATAATATTGAAGCGGACAACCTTAAAATCATTCATGCTGATGCACTTGAGGTTGATTTCCCTTATTTTAATAAAATCGTTTCAAACCTCCCTTACCAGATTTCCTCACCGATAACTTTCAAGTTTTTTAAATATGGTTTTGATCTCGCTGTCTTGATGTACCAGTATGAATTTGCAAAACGCATCAGTGCACAGGCTAATACAAAGGATTATAGTCGACTTTCTGTTGCTGCACAATACTTTGCAGATGCACGAATATTGTTTAAAGTACCAAAAAATGTTTTTAAGCCACCCCCTGCTGTCAATTCGGCAGTAGTGTCGATGCGTATGAAAAAAACCCCGCGTGGTGCTCTTGATGAAGACTTTTTTTTAGATATCGTCAGGGCATCCTTTGCACATCGCAGAAAAAAACTTAAAAACTCGCTTCTTGCAGATCTTGCCATAAACAGAGAAGACTTAAAGGAAGTTCCCACTTCACTTCTTAACAGGAGAGCAGAGACTCTAAGTCTAACAGAATTCATTCAATTGTCTAACACCTTGATTACTGCGTAATCAAGA
>RXIJ01000073.1 GCA_004212095.1 Methanosarcinales archaeon
AAAAAGATTGTTGATGCACAGTGATTTTCACACTACTGGTGTTTCTGTCGTGTGATTGAACGAATATTTTCTTTTACGGTTTCAGCGCTTCGCACATCCATAAGTCCCTCAAAAATAGCGATTCTTTGTAGTATTCGAGTGCTTTCTCAGGCTTACCCCAGTTTTGATACACAAGTCCAATGTTGTTCAAGCGTGTTGCTTTTCCCCGTCTGTCTTTTAATTCTTTAGCGATCTCCAACGCTTCTTTGTAGTATTCAAGTGCTTTCTCAGGCTTACTCCATTCATAGTACACAAGTCCAATGTTGTTCAAGCATGTTGCTTTTCCCCGTTTGTCTTTCAATTCTTCATCGATCTCTAACGCTTCTTTGTAGTATTCAACTGCTTTCTCAGGCTTACCCCAGTCATAGTACACAAGTCCAATGTTGTTCAAGCGTGTTGCTTTCCCCCGTTTGTCTTTCAATTCTTCATCGATCTCTAACGCTTCTTTGTAGTATTCAACTGCTTTCTCAGGCTTACCCCAGTCATAGTACAAACTTCCAATGTTGTTCAAGCATGTTGCTTTTCCCCGTTTGTCTTTCAATTCTTCATCGATCTCTAACGCTTCTTTGTAGTATTCAAATGCCTTCTTAGGCTTACCCCAGTTTTGATACACAAGTCCAATGTTGTTCAAGCGTGTTGCTTTTCCCCGTTTGTCTTTCAATTCTTCATCGATCTCTAACGCTTCTTTGTAGTATTCGAGTGCATTATCCATCTGCCCAAGGTAATATGCCTCATTGCCAAGAGTGGTTAAAATTCCTGAATCCTTCACAACAACTCGTTTTTTGTTTTTCTGTACTGTTCTACCTTTTCCTTAACAGCATCCACCAGGGAAAGTTCGTCTTTATCAAGAGTAACCTCAACACCTTTACTGATCGTTCCCACAATTCCAGGCACACACGTTTCAAGACACTTTCTTACTTCAGCCAGGGTTTCAGCTTCACCGAATTTGGGGGTTTCGTTGATGTTTATTATACAATTTTCAAGGTTTATATTTGGGGCACCGGTATTAGTCTGGGAGACATGCGTCACCTGTTTTGTATCATCAACCTTTTTTGATTTTCTATAATTAGAGTACAGGGCAACAATACCTACTACAACTCCAATTGCAGCGATTAAAGGCATTATCTGCATGAAAGTCCCACTATTTACCTCTAGCAGGAATGACAATGACATTTTCTAAGAGCGCCCCCGGAACAATAAAATCATACGAAAAAACATCCCCCGACAAGCAGGATTATTCGTTCAACCGTGCCGCCAGAACAAAATTTACACATCATCCATTCTCTCAAAAACTCAGGCAGGCACAAGTTTCTTTCTTACACTCGTCAACATTTAACTTTTATTACCTACCGCAACTTATTAGTAGTTTGAGGTGTTCTCTTTACCAAAATGACCGTAGTAGACCAATAGTAAGGTCGAAAAACATATTTACTACGGAGGTAACAAATGACATTAGAACAAATCACTGAAGCAGTAAAAAAAGTTTTAGAGACTTCTCCACAAAGAGGATTTGAAGAATCTGTGGATTTAGCAATAAATCTTAGAAATCTTGATCTAACCAAGCCTCAAAACAGGATTGATGAGGAAATATTACTTCCACACATAAAAGGGAAGCCTGTAAAAATAGCAGTCTTTGCAAAAGGTGATGTGGCGGAAAGAGCAAAAGCAGCAGGGGCAGATTATATATTTGACGAAACAGATATAGAATCACTTGCAAATGAGCCGCCACGTGCACGCAGTCTTGCAAATGAAGTTAATTTTTTTATTGCGGAAACCACCTACATGTCGAGGATTGGAAAATCTCTTGGACGTGTTCTTGGGCCGCGAGGAAAAATGCCAGTACCATTGACACCTGACAAAGATGTTGCACAGTTGATAAATCGTGCACGTAATTCCATCAAAGTGCGCTCAAAAGACAGAACGACCTTTCATGTATCAATCGGAGAGCGCAATATGCAACCGGAAAAACTTGTAGAGAACGTAGAATCAGTGATTACGAGAATGGAACAAAAACTTGAACGTGGTGCACAAAACATACACTCAGTGTATATAAAAACAACAATGGGACCTGCAGTGAGGGTAAGATAAGATGGATGTGAAACAAGGTTACAGGTTATTTCTGCAAAGCGCAAGCTTTGCAGTGAGGATAAGATAGCATGGATATGAAACACCACACCAGTCACATACCTCAGTGGAAAAAAGATGAGGTAGAATATCTCAAAAACAAGATAAAGTCTTATCCGGTAGTTGGTATCGTTTCAATGCAGGACATCCCGGCAAAACAACTGCAGGCGATAAGGAGAAATCTTCGGGGTGTTGCCGAGCTTAAAATGTCAAGAAATACTTTTATAGATCGTACTCTTGATAATTTTGAAGATAATATGATACGGTTGAAAGATTATGTATCGGTCCAAACAGCAGTCATTTTCACAAAGAAGAATCCATTTGTACTATACAGGATGCTTGAAGCAAGCAAATCTCCTGCTCCAATCAAAGGGGGAAATATTGCACCTTCAAATATCATAGTGGAAAAGGGGCCAACATCCTTTCCACCAGGACCTATTGTAGGTGACCTGCAGACCGCGGGAATGCCTGCAGCCATCGAATCCGGGAAAGTAGTAATTAGAGAAACAAAAACTGTTGCAAAAGAAGGAGAAGTAGTATCAAACAAACTTGCAACCATGCTTTCACGACTGGAGATATACCCACTCACGATAGGGCTTGACATGTTGGCAGCTTATGAAAATGGGCTCATCTTCAAACCGGAAGACCTTGCTATCGATGAGCAGGAGTATGTGGACAAACTAATGCAAGCAGCACAGTTTGCATTCAACCTCTCGGTTAACACAGCATATCCAACGAAAACAACCATCGAAGCAATCCTTATAAATGCAGCATCAGAGTCAAGAAATCTTGCCATCAACTGTGAAATTATCATGCCTGAAACAATTGGGACACTGCTTGCAAAAGCATACAGCCAGATGGTATCGCTTTCAGACAAAATGACAGGAAAGGATGTAAACAACACAACAGAGGTCGCAGAAAAACCAATGGTTAGTGAATCTGCAGAACCGCAAACAGAAGAGAAGGAAGAAAAAGCAGCTGGACTTGGTTCACTGTTCTAATAAAAATATAGAATTTATACTTTTAAAGGTGAATAAATATGGAATATATATATGCAGCACTTTTATTGCACAAAGCAGGAAAAGAAATAACAGAAGAAAACGTTAGCGCAGTAGTTAGCGCAGCAGGACTTGAAGTGGATACTATACGTATAAAAGCACTTGTAGCAACTCTTGATGGTGTAGACATCGATGAAGCAATCTCCAAATCAGTTGTTGCAGCACCAGCGGCATCCACTACAACAACACAAGCAGAGGCACCTCTTGAAGAAGTAAACGAGGAAACGGAGGAAGAAGAGGAAGAAGAATCAGAGGAAAGTGGAATGGAGGGGCTCGGTGCACTGTTTGGCTAATTAAAACTTAGACGGAAAAATCAGGGGATTAAATATATCTATTTTTTTCAGTTCTTTATTAATCCCCTTTACACCCATCTCCATGATAAACATAGGAACTCCTTCTAAATCGAAATAGATACACTGAAGCAGATGTTTAACATCTTGATATAGTTCTTTATGGAACAAATCAGAACAATTTTTTGTATTTACATATCAAACGTGTTACAGCTCGCACATCTTCGCCCTGGCTGCGTGCTATACTAAGAATCGTATCATATTGTTGATTGGTTACAATTCTTGGTACTGGTTTGGATGTTTCAGCACTAAGCATCAGGTCGAAAAACCTTGCTTCACTTTCCGAAAGCTTGAGTGTGGAATATTCTCCGGTGTGAAGTTTAAAACATGGATTATCTTCTTCTGAAATGTCTGAAATAAGGTTAGCAAACCTTGTTGAGGGTATTGGTTCAATAATGCTAACAAACACGTCTTCAAGCATTGCATCCTCAACAAAATCTCGTGTAAGCTCGTAATCCTTCTCTGTTTCAGAAGGATGTCCCACTATAAAAGAGCCTGCAACATGAACGCCCTGTGAACGCGTGTATTCGACTGCATCCATCGCTTTTTCAATGTTTATTCCTTTATGCATCTGTTTTAAGATGCTGTTGCTGCCGGATTCAATTCCAAAAAATACCCAGCCCATTGTATAGCGCCTTATTGCCTCAAGCACTTCTTCGTTCACATAGTCAACTCGCATGTCAGGGACAGAGAGATTTTTGGGACCGGTAATTTCCGAGATGTCCTTCAGTAGTTTAATTAGTAAGTGTGACATCTCTTCTTTATCATACCCATAGAGAGAGCCAGTGCCTCCACTAACAGCAATCCTTTGTGCTCCTGCCTTTTTAAATGCCTTAACCTCTGCAAGTATGTCTTCCTGGTTGCGGCTTCGAATGGCCTGCCCAAAAAAACTCGGTACCTGACAGAAATCACAATTACCAAGGCAGCCTCGATGAGTCTCAATGTAAACGTTTGCACCACGCACGTTCTGACGTGCAATATCACCCGGTATTAACGGGAGAGGGCGTGTCAGGTTCGTTAAAAAAGGACGTTTTTTTGTTTCAACAATATTGCCGTTGCAATCTCCAAAAGCAATGCCAGAAACATCCTCATTGACACCTTTTTCTAACAAATCGAGCACGATCTCTTCACCTTCTCCAACAACCACACACGACACATTTGAAAGCTCACCAAGTATGATGCGTGGATATGCGCTAACAGGTCCACCGACAAAAACCATCTTCCCAGGCAACATCTCAAAAAACTTTTTTATATTACTATCGATCAATTGTAAAGTGGAATGCAAACTAACAAAAACAGTGTCAGTGTCAGCACGAAGCTCTTTAGTCAGCACAACATTGTAACCTGCATCACGTAGTATTCCACCAATTACCATTGAACCATACGTGTAAATCTCAGGTGAAACGATAGTAATCATCCTATTTTTCAAAAACAATCAACCAGAGAACTGTGTCGTTTGGCACTATATAAAACACTGATGCCACACCGATAAACGTTTATAGTGTTATAAAGAACAGAGGTAATGATATATTATGCCTGTTACTACTAGTATTGGTAGAAAATCTCAATATATTGATTGTCGCGCAGAAATTGGTGTTGGAGTATCTGCCGGGATTGCTCAACGCGGTACTATTGGTCTTGCCCTCAAGTACGATGTATTAGTACTTGGCATGTCAGGTACGCGAAGACATGTCTTTAAACCAGTCTGTGAGATCAGCATGGGACTTCGAGAACGCGGTATTGAGCTCAGTGTGATGATTTTAAGCACTGGTGAAGGTGTACCAGAGGACTTTCCCGGAACGTTTGCAGTAAAAGATACGTTCATGCATCTTACACCAAAAGAACTGGAACAGATGAAACCTGCTAAGGTGTTAATCGCTCATTTCGGAAACGTGAAACGACATGTACTTTACAAAGCAAGGATGCTTCTTCGAAACATTGACAAGCCATGTATAATTGTCTGCCAGACGCCCATAGATTTTGAAGATTTTGCAGAATTGGGTGTGCGGACTTTATATGTGCGACCGATAGAAGAAAATGTTGGAACCAAAGGCTACGTGTCAGGTATTATCACTGATGTTGCCCGTGGTGTTACCTGCTCTAAATCCAAAGTCGATGAAACCGCCAGAGAAGTGTGGATTAGTATGCCACCACAATACCTCGAGCCGTCATTACCGTTTGAGGCTGGAAAAACTGCGCGATATGTACCAACCGGCACAAAAGGAGTTATTAAAGATATCCAGGATGACAAACAGGGCAGATGGGCAATGCTCGAGGGCACAGACCTGTGGTACCACACAAGCAAACTCGAATATGTATAAAAGGAATTTTTTGGCTATACGATATTTTAAATAGATTGGGGTTGAGAACCGCGGCTTTATTGCTTACTCATCTCAACAACATACCTGTTAATAATCAGTTTATCAGAATCGCTCTTCGCAGCAATTGTGACGTAATCATCACTGGTTCCACTCGCTACTGCATCTGCTGGATATACAGGCGTCTGTTCAAACTCATATAAACTAACATCATCAGCACTCCGAAGCTCTAACCCGGCTCCGGAGCCAGAATATAACAACAGGTCAATCTTCTTGCCAGTAAGTCTTGCAATCGTTGGTTTACCATAGATTCCGCCTTCACCCTCACCAAAAAATTCATCAGTTGCTGTTAAGAAGTCATCAGAGGATTCATTATCAGCAGCACTGTTTTCCTCTTTTGCCCCGGAAAGTGTTTTAACAACTTTAGAGATCTCAGAGATCGTATCAGGATCTACATGTTCATTGTTTATGGTGATAAATATACTCCCAAAAACAAGAGTGAAAGCAAACATCAATTTTAACAGAGCGCCACGCTTTGAAATAAGAGCAGACGATCGCACTATAGTAAATGAAGAATTCACTTCTTCGCTTAAAGAATCCATCACTGGATTCTTCTTTTCACGGTTATCATAGGCAGTTCTAAGCTTCTCGTGTAATACAGGATTTTTTTTTTCAATCAGCGGCACAATATTTCGATGTTTATCACCACGATGAAAAAGGAATGTTAACACAAAAGAAAGTGCAACAGAAACTACGATTAAAAGCTCTGCTGCAGAAAAGGGAAGATTACCTGCTGCAAAACGAGAAACCATATTCTCAACATCCAGATAAAAAAAGATGCCATAAAATAATGCAGTAACAGCAACAAAATCAATAAGCATCAAAAAACGAAGCTTTCTTCGAAACGATGCTTTCAACCGATCAAGTACACCAACAAATGCGTACATTCATACTGCATATTAAACTGCAATCATTTAAACATTGTCAACGACTGCACAGCTTCGTTCTGTAGAACTGCATGCTCCGTATGCAGAAAATAACTCTCGATTGAGATAATATAGTCAAACACCTAAACATTCAAGACTTTTTAATGTGTGGCGCAAATTTATTAATCCATGATTTAGCGTAACTTAATTGATATTGCACGCTTCAATACATCCAGGTTTTTTATGAACGTTTTTGAAATCTCCCTTTTTGCATCTTTTCGGATATATTCAATTGGATTCGAGATCCAGGGAATATGAGGGGAGGGTACTCAAGTACAATACCCGGTTTCTTCGCACATTCCTGTACTATTTTTGCCTTGTGAGAACTAAAGTCATCCGGTATTGTGATAACCCCTCCTTTTGGGTTTGCCTTTCGACCGTTTTGAGAAACATCGGATATCCTCCTTTTTTGAACGCTTACGAAAACAATAACTGATCGTCCGTTTATTGGATAAAAACCAAAGGTATTTGCCCTAAGTTTACTGGTATTTTTATAGATGACCGTTTTTCCGAATGACCAGGGT
>RXIJ01000074.1 GCA_004212095.1 Methanosarcinales archaeon
ATTTATACTTTTTACTTGCTTTTTCATCAATTAATGGATATTCTTCTTCAGTTTCATCATCACTTCTTGGAATAAAGACTCTCTGATAATATCTATTATCTGTTTTTCCGTATAGTAATAGCGTATCGTGTATGCAACCGAATTTATTACCGTCATTGTGGCTATATGCTCTTCTCCAGATTATCTCATTAACAAAATTCTCCTTCCCAAAAATTTCATCCAAAATAACTTTAACATAATGCCCTACATGCCAATCAATATGAACATAAATGCTTCCTTGTTCTGAAAGTAATTCTCGCATTAAAATCAATCTCGGAATCATCATCTCCAAATAAGAAACTGTGCCATTCTTCCAAGTGTCTGAATAAGCATGTTGTTCAATAACAGTTGGTTTTGCTTCAATGTCTGTTGAAGGGAGATGAATTTTTGTTCTGTAATCTGCTTTTGAATCAAAAGGAGGGTCAATATAAATTAAGTCAATCTTTTCCCTCATAGAAGGCATTCCTGTTTGTGCATCTCCTGCTAAGAGTGCCTGTAAAGCTAAAAGATTATCTCCGTAAACTAAACGATTAAGCCATTCCTTTTTTACATCATCTTTAACTGATTGCCCTGTAAATAGATTAAGTCCACCCTTTGCCTTTGTTGGAAGAACTAACTCATTAGTTTGTAAAGTAATTTTATTTTTTTTAGAAAGGTTATCTAAAATTCTTTCAGCCTGCTTTTTACCTCTTTCAACGATTTTAGGTAATTCTGTAATTAATGATTTTGTTTCTGCCATTATAATAATTCCTCTTTCTTTAATTGTTCTTCATCGAGAAACTATTAAACCCTTTTTCTTAGAGGAGGCTATCAAATTACCTCGGAACTTTCGTGTTTCTAATTTGACAGGTCTTTTTTGTTCTATTGAGGCTTCTTTGGTTTTGTCATGGAAAGGCATATTGCCTAAGCAGACCTAAAATTTTTATCTGGTTTTTTGTAATTATATTAGTCTGATCCAGTCGAAATAGCAAAATTGTTAACAAAGTTGTGCAGTGCTTCTTGCAATCGAGAGTTATTTTCTGCAAAGCGCAAGCTTTGCAGGTGACTATAATCTTCACATAACCTCGTGGTTTCAATTTTTTTGAGTTCTGTATTAGATATGTTATTTCGTTACAGACTCTTATCAGCCCAGAGAAAAGAATCTTTTTCACAGCACCGAAATGTTTAAGTTTATTATGAATATGTATTCATTAATGCCAAGACCAAGACATAACCGGCATATACGGTCATCATTCGATTACGATTGCTGGAGACCGTATGCAGCCTGTCGGAGACCGTATGCAGCCTGTCTGAAGGACAGAGGCGAAGTAGTCCTGAAGATGGAAGAGATGGAAAGCATACGTCTGAAGGATTATCTTGGAATTGACCAACGTGAGGCTGCAAACCTTATGAAAGTCTCGCAGCCGACATTCCACAGAATTCTCTCCGAAGCAAGAAAAAAGATCGGATGTGCCCTGGCATGTGGTAAAGCAATACGGATATATGGTGGAACATACGAAATAGCGGTGACGCAGCAGAGGAAGTTCCGGTGCTATTCATGCCAGCATGTGTGGGAGATTACGCATGGCATGAGAAAGCCAGAGAACTGTCCAAACTGCGGCGTAGCTATGCCAGAGACGGAAGTTGCAGACACGGCATATAGTAAGATGGTGAAATCATGAAAAAAGAAGAAAAAGAAGAAGAGGCTATGGCTCAGGAAAAACGCTTAGAAGAGCGCATGGGAAAAATAAAGCATAAAATAATGGTTATGAGTGGAAAAGGCGGCGTTGGGAAGACTACAGTAGCTGTCAACCTTGCGCTCACACTTGCAGCAAAGGGATACGAGGTCGGAATCATGGACGCCGACATCCACGGGCCAAATGTTCCGAAGATGCTCGGAATCGAGGACGAAAGTCCCGATGTGACAGAAGAAGGAATAATCCCGGTATTCGTGCCCCCACGGGTCAAGGTCATGTCCCTTGCATTCGTGTTACAGAGCAAGGATACACCAGTTGTATGGCGGGGGCCGCTCAAAATGGGTGTAATCAAGCAGTTTCTAAGTGATGTCCTCTGGGGTGACCTGGACTTCCTCATAGCCGACCTCCCGCCAGGAACCGGCGATGAACCACTGAGTGTTGCCCAGTTAGTCCCTGAAATTGACGGGGCAATAATCGTCACCACACCGCAGGATGTAGCGCTCCTTGATTCAAGAAAGTCGGTGACCTTTGCAAAGAAACTTGGAATGCCTGTAATCGGGATTATAGAGAACATGAGCGGGTTCAAATGCCCGAAATGTGGTGAAACAATCGATCTTTTCAAGACCGGCGGCGGCGAAAGTGCTGCCATTGACATGGGTGTACCGTTCCTTGGCAGGATTCCAATTGAGGTTAATATTGTTTTATCCGGTGACAGTGGCATCCCATTCGTGTTAGAGCATGAATCAGAGGCTGCTCAATCCTTCGGGGCAATCGTTGACAATATAGAATATATTATGAAAGGAGAGTAATAAATATGAAAATATGTGTAACATCAGCTGGGCCATCCATGGATGCGCCCGCGGATCCGAGATTCGGGCGATGCCAGTATTTCGTGATTGTTGACTCGGAAACGATGGAGTATGAATCGATGCCGAACCCAAGCATAAACGCTTCTGGTGGTGCAGGAATACAGGCAGCACAAACCGTTGCAGGCCTTGGCGTTGGAGTTGTTATCACTGGAAACCTTGGACCAAACGCAACCCAGACACTCAAAGCTTCCGGAATTAAGATGGTAACCGGTGCAAGTGGTACTGTCCGCGATGCAGTCGAGCAGTACAAGAGCGGGGGCTTTTCGCAGACCACGAGTTCGACCGTTCCTGAGCACTCCGGACGTAGCGGTGTTGGTACTGGTACTGGTACAGGTGCGAGCAGTGGTATGGGCACTGGTGCAGGTACCGGGATGAGCAGTGGCAGTGGCAGTGGCATGGGCGGCGGAGGTGGGTGTGGTAGCGGTCGCGGCATAGGAAGATGTACCGGAAGAAGCATGGGTATGGAATCTCCAGTAACACCTGCCCCTACATCGCCAGCCACACCTCCACGAACCGGGGAACCTGGGACACAGAGCAAAGAGAGCGATATAAAAACCCTGGAAAGCCAAATGGAGCAGATCAAGAAAAGAATTAAAGAATTAAAGAAATGAAATACCTGGGCTTTTGAATCGCTGTGTACAGGTATCAGATTGCAGCTCCTGCACCTATGAAAAGGGCAGTTTCCTGCATCTCTATATTTCTTAGTAGCCTGAATCCATGGCGTATATCTTAAACACCTTTAGGTTACGTACTTGGTTATATTTTATGATCTAATGAATTTCGATTACGCCGAAGTATTATTAGTCGTTTCTTTAGAAACGATTCGGGAAATGCTGAAAGCCGTAGCCGGATAGCCCATGTTATATGAGTGAGGACGACGTCCGAACCGAGAACCAAAGGTTGTGAAGTGTTTGGCAAAGAAACGCTAACCTATTTCTTGCAGAATTTATCGATTTCATCCTTATTTGGTTTAAGGTGTGGAAATAGGTTGGTTTTATGGATTTTATTATGGCAACTGGCATGAACAAAACTTACTCTCTCTGGAAAATAGCTAATATGATGTCTTACTTCTTTGAACAAATCAATTTTTTTACCACAAACATCACAAGGAGTTTTGAGTGTATCTTTATATTTTTCTTCACATTTTTTTGAGCAAAATGAACTCTCACTTTGAAAATCTTTACCACAGAATCTACAATAACCATCATCCCAATCAAAAACTCCTTTTTTTTCATCAATATAAGTATTAGTTTGTTCAAATTCTTCAGAAGCATGAGGAACGTAGAATGACAATCTGCAAGGACAATCTTTATTAAATAAATCTATTAACTCCTTTTTTATTAGTCTTCTTCTCTCCCATTTTGGTATCTTTAAATTGAAGTTCCAATAAAAGAGAGGTCTTGTATCTCCTCAAATTGGAACTTCTTCAGTCCCTCTCATATCAGCATAAAACTGGCCTTGAGGAATCTTTTTGTAAAATAAATTAGGTTTATTTTTTGACTCAAAATAGCCATTACTTAATATTATTTTCCCATTTTCTTTGAGTCTTTGGAATTTTGATGGATATATTATGTTTCCAAATTTATCTTTTGCTAACATAAATTAAATTAATTACAAAATTAATATAAATCTATCGTTGTACCTCGAAGCCGAATTTCCGATAATGTTTTACAGACATACGAAGTGCGAGGCGAAGCCGAGTGGCGGAGCGAAACGCATTTGATCCGAATTTCCGCTGTTAGGCGATGTGGTGCAGATATAAATAATTCATTTTTTATTACTTCACTGGTAATAAAACGGACATTTATCTCGCAAGCATTCTTTGTTTAAGGAATTAAACTCACACTTTAAATTTTTATTTATATTCATTGTTATTCCAAAATTCTCACTTAAAAAATTTACGGCTTCAATTATTGATAAAAATGTATTTCTTTTACAACATCTTGGTCCGCCTATATTTGCTATAGAAAGCAAACTCTTTGAAGTCATCATATTACTTAATTTCCATTCGTGTTTAGATAAGGGGGTGGCATCTGTAATCAAACTGATAAAAACACCGGTTCCCACCCCGGCAGCACATGCACCATAAAATCCACAAAAACCTCCTAAAAGATTTTTAGCTCTTTTTTCTGCCTCCCATATCTTCTCCGTCTTTTTCCCGACATCACTTTGAAGGTTGTAATAAGATGCGAGCAAAACAACTGGCACCAAAAAATGATGTTCGGGTCCGTGCATTTTAAGCTTCCGGTTTCTCATTAAGATTAAGGCCATTTCGATAGGGTCTTTTAAGTTACTAGCGATACAGAATTGTTTTATTAACTCATTCGCAGGCAAATTATGACAACTATCACAGACATAATGTCCGTTCACACATTTCACATTTGACTCGTAAGCCTTCTTACAAAAGTAGCATTCAACTGTATTAGATATCTCTTCGTAAACTAATTGACTACCACAAACGAGACAATTAGTTTTATAATCCATTTATTTCATCTCCAATTCTTCTGCACTATTTCGACTAACAACTTATATCCAAACTAACTTCGCATATACATCCTTCTGGTCAAACGTCTTCAATCATCCCCTTCCCCCATTTATCTGTAAGCTATCCACCGGACTTTTTATCTTCCCTATTGTTTTATTGTTTACATAGGTATATATCTCTGTTATCTTTTAACTCTTGTGCCCTGACATCTTCTGGATGTACTGGAGGTTAGTACCTAACATGTTAATGGATTGATTAATAGTTGATGCGGCTTTCACCATTTACTTTTTCAACATGTATGATGTGGTCGCAGTGTTCGTTGAAGGTGTCATCATGGCTTATGATGAAAAGCTGTTTGAAGCCGTGTATATTTCGTATTTGTTCCGAGAGTTTTTCTCTTCGCTGCACATCAAGGTTCTGGGTTGGCTCATCAAGGAATACCACATCGCTTTTGGAGATTACTTTGATAAGCGATAGTCGCGTTGCAAGTGCTGCGCTCATTTGCTCTCCACCGCTAAGCTGCGAAAAATTGCGTTCTTCTCCCCCCTCTATAACCGATATATTGTACTCTCCGTTCCAGTGAAGTTCCAGTGAATAATCGTTCATGATTTCACAGTAGGCGTTTGTAGCTTCGGATGCGATTTCGTTTATCAGTTCAAGGACTACGAGCTGGCCCGAACGGTTGAGAAGATCTCTTATAAAGGTCACGTAAGAATAGAACTCTTGTTCTTGTTTCAGTCTTTGTTTATTTCCTGTTAGTTCGTTAAGTTTTGATTCCATTGTTAAAAGGCTCTGCTGTTTTGTGTCAGACTGCTTGATTTTTTCATTGTAGGTGCTTTTCCGGGCACTTAGCTTCTTCCCGAGTTCATCCAGTTCTTTTGTTACCTGTTGAAATTCCGTTTCACTGAAACTTGAGTGGAGAGCTTGATTTAGTATTTGCTCTTTTTTAACTTCCACTTCTTCTTTTTCGAGTGCGTTTAGCATGCTGTCACGCTCTTCCGTAAGCTCGACTTTTCTTTCCGCGATCGGTTTGTTTCGTAGATATGTTTCGTAAGCGATTTTTAGTTTTTTTGTTTTATTTTCTATTACTGTTATTGTTGCACTCAATCCTGCGTATTTCTTTGAGAAAATAGTATTGTGTTCTTTTAACTCCTGCTCTTTCTCGCTTATTTGCTGCTGTATACCTGATAGCGTTCCAAGTTCTCTTTGTTTTGCATTTATCAGTGTTTCAATACTTTTTAGCTGTGTTTTAGCATCGCCAAGTGCTTCAAGCTGTGTTTTTCGTCTGGTGATGATTTGTTCCACTTTTTTGACTTCGCTTTTTTCTCCTGATAATGCTTTGATATATTGCTGGAATTTTGTTGATAATTCACCCAGTTCCAGTGTGTTTTCTTTGAGTTTGCCAGGTATCTGTGTCAGTTTGTCAATTTCTTCCTGTGCACCCGTTATCAAAGCATCTTTTTGAGTTATTTGCCCAGATGGATCGTGAAGTGTACTAAGTTCTTCCTGAAACGTTGATAATTCTATTTTAAGGGTGTTTAGTATTGTTTGCCGCTTATTAATCTCTTCTGTAAAATAGGTGCGAAAATCTGTAACTGCTTCACATTTAACACCAGGTAGTATTGGGCAGAGGTTTTTTTCCCCTACCTGTTTTGATTTTTTTTTAAGCTCACTTGCTTCAGAGTTTGTGATTGCAATGGAACGTGATACCTTTTCAACCTCTTTTTTTAGGTGTTCCTGTTTTTGTGAGAGTGGTAAAAGAAGGCTTTTTTCTTTTCCAAGTATGTTTATTTTGCTATTTAATTCAGAAAATCGTCTCTGTTCTTTTTGCAGAGTGGTTTTTTCAAAGATGAGCTGTTGCAGTGGTTCTTTTAATTCCCGCTGTACCAGATCGATTTCTTGCTGCAGTGTTTGTTGTTTTTGCACCCCTGGCAGTAACTGCTCTTTTTCTGTTTTCAGTCGCGAGACTTCCTGATCAAGCGATTGTCCTCTTTTCTGTTTGTCCCAAAGGATTGCAAAATCGTTTTTAAGTGAGAGTATTTTCTGTTCATCCTTGTTTCGATCTTCTCTTCGAATATAAAGGTGTTTTAAAGTATTTTCACTCTCTTCATATTCATTTTTTTTATCAGCAAGTTCGAAGACTACTTTTTCTGCTGCATCCGCACTTTTAATGTCTTTATATAGTCGTGCCAGCTGTTTTTTTGTTGCAGCAATAGATATCTCGAGCCTGTGGATATGATCTTCGAGCTCACCAATGCTTTTTTGCTTCTTATCGAGATTCTCTTTTCTCTTTTTAAGTTGTTCAAGTTTGCTCTCTATCTGCTGCATTTCTTTTGAGAGCTCTTTTATCTGCTTTTGAAAGTCTGCATGTTCTTTTTTTAGTTGCTTGTAGTCTCTGGTCTCTGTTTGAAGTACAAGCTTTTCTTTTTCAAGGCCTGTAATCTCCTCTTTTACAGCATTTATTGCAGGCAGCAGATTCGTGTAAGCTTTTCTGTACTCATCAACTCCAAGCACTTCATCGAATACCATTTTTCTTGCTGAAGACGTCTGTGCAAAGGCAGTTGTAAACGTGCCTTGCGAAACCCCGATTGTGTTTTCAAAAATGGATCGGAGTTCCTTTGAACCAGTTACATGGGAAAATATATGGTCAACGAGCCAATCATACACATCCTTTTTGCCACTAATACTTCCGAGTGGTGTTACAAGTCGTACATCACTTCCTCCGACTTTTCGTGTGAGAATGTAGCTGATTTCATCGTCTGCGACAAAAACAATCTCAACACTACCGGTTTTTGCACCTCTCCGAAGAAAATCGCGTTCAGGGTAAGGTAGCGCATCAAAAAGCGCATAACCGACTGCTTCGAGAATAGTGGTTTTGCCGTGACCATTATCGCCAGCGATACCATTGATACCTGCTTTGAACTCTATTGTGGAATCACTGTACGATTTAATGTTTTTAAGTCGAAGCCGTGTGAGAATCACGTAACACCACCTCTCATAAAAGGAAGCATACCAACATTGTTTTCTTCCTGTGCGTGCTTTTTATGCAGTTGTATCTGGTCAAAGCTCTGTTTTAACCATCGAATAATCTCTTTTTCATTAATTCGCTGCAAAGCAAGTTTTTTTGCTTCAACGGTGTCACTTACAACCTGTTTTGCATATAATTTGTATCGCCCATCCTGAAGTATTTGTTCTCTTAATATCTTTGTTTCTATCTGTTCCCTGCTCATGCCAACAATATCGCTTTCGTGAACAGTATAGCAATCATTGGTCTGTTTGATGTGAACATCAGCGTAGAGGCAACCAAATCTCTTTTTGACCATCTCTCTTAGTTCAGGAAGAGAGACATCTTTTTTAGGAAAATTGAGATTGCCCCACAAGGTCAGTTCAACAATCGGAGAGAGTTTGGAGTCAACAGGTGTCTCACTTTCTACTATCGATTGGACAAGCAAAGATAGCTCGTTTGGTGTCTTTACACTGCTAATATTACCTGAAAGCCGCCTGAATGGACGTGTTGGAATTGTTACAAGCTCTGCACCGCTATCGGTTACATGGTAAAATCCTTTTTTAAGTCCATATTCATTAAGCGAAAAAAGTTCCAGGCTCCCGCCATTGTATACCCAGTGGTCATACTCGTACTGATTGTGGTAATGCCCAAGTGCAAGATAATTAACACACTCGTGAAGGGGAAGTAATGCGCTATATGGTATCTCACCTGCAACAACATTTCGAGCCTGTTCCTCCATACCAAAGTGCATGGTGAGCACAGTAAACCGATTAGTGCCCTGATTGATTTTTTGTATCTCTCTATCAATGAGCGGGATACTTTGCATAGTAGATGCACCAAGATAGCCTACACCAAATACCCGACAATCGCCAACATCTATGTAATCAAGTTTTAAGCCACCATACCATGTTGAGTTCAGCAACCGAAGCATCCCCTGTGATTCCAGAATCTGAAGCCAGCTGTTTCGATCTCTCTGGTATGCAAGGTCATGGTTGCCCTCAATCGCAATCACTGGGATAGGGGCACGTCCAAGTGATTTACATTCGTCCTGTAACCACGAGAGCACGTTATATGCCTGGAGATATGTAGGTGCATTGATATTGCGCTTTTCAAAAAGATCTCCTGCAATCAAAATAAAATCCACATTATTCTCAAGTCCATACGTAATGAAAGCTTTGAACGTTGTAGCAAAATCCACAAACCGCTCATGCAAACCATACTGTACATACCCAAGATGAAAATCACTGCCATGAATAAAATTCATTCTAATCAGGAGATACAAATACAAAGAAAGTGTTAAAAACATATCGATAAAAGTTTCAGCCCATTTTACATAATTATTTTGAAGCCGTGTCCAAGTATATTAAAAAATGACTTGGGTCAAATTGCGACAGCATGGGGCATGCCCTGTACTGTCGCTTTGTTATCCGGTCTTATTCAAAAATCTAAAAATTTGAGGGACATTCAGGAATCACTGGACATAAAAGTAGTAAAATGACAAAAATATATACGCATGCAAGTAACAGGGATATATGTAAGATTAAAAGTCCGCTGGGTACCTTACAGATAAAAAGGAGGAGCAAATGATGATTGAAGATGTTCGACCAG
>RXIJ01000051.1 GCA_004212095.1 Methanosarcinales archaeon
TGCGATCCGACAGATGATCATTGTCGGTGCGAATTATCTAAGGAGGAAAAGACAGATGCTGAGAGGAGGGAGAAGTTATGTCCTGTGTGTTATCTGTTTGGGTGTGGTGGGTGGAGGAGGAAATTCAAATTGGAATTAAGAGCGGATAAAAATAGAAATATCGGGGATACTATCACAGAACCTCTTGAAGTAGGTAAAAAAATATGGATGAGATTCGTTATCTTAAACAAAATATATCCAGAAGAGTGTACATTGTTAGTAAAAACAATAGAATCAATTTCAAAATATGGTTCCGTTGGTGGAAAAACAGTCTTCAAGCCATCCGAAAATCCTAACAAGAATAACAAGTTACATCATCAAGATTTTGGTTTGATCCAATTGGAAGATAATATAGATTGTAAATTATGTTCACGAGATGATGTTAGTAGATATATAGATAGTTTTAAACAACCTGATAGTGATCCAAATTGGCCCAATTTCAATAATTTTTGGTTTGCCAATGGAAAAGTATTGAACAGAAAAGTACACAATCAGATCGTTAATCGACCAGATAAAACCCCTACTAGGTATTCTGATAATGCCACAAACTTGCAGAGATGGCTCGGTGGAACTCCTCAAAAAGATAGTAAAAAGATAATCTCCTTCCACACACCATCTGGTAAGCGAACATGGGGTTATGCAAGAAACACTGGAGAACTTGAAGAGATAATTAACATGGTGATTGCAGCGAAAGGTTGGAGCCGAAAGGATTTTAAAAAAGGGGAGGTTGTGCTCAATGAACTCTTCCAATAAGACCCATGATTTATGGAATTATCGAAAAATTGTGACCGAGGAAGACATCAAGCAATTGCTTGGAGATGAAAAAATAAATGTACCTTCCAGAATTCAATTGTTAACTCCTGCAGTAGCCACCGATCTAAAAGACCATGCTCGAAGTGGAGATCGTGGTGTGGTGTCTTATATGTCATTAGTCGATAATGCAGACACCAAAAAAACAGAGTATTCTTATTCAAAATATATTGAGAATAAGTCCGAAATTATGAAAGATATTGGCGTATGGAAGCCAGTGATTCCAAACATGGAAATTCTACCGCGATTCAGTTGGTTTCTACAATTTAAATTTATACTTGAAAAATCCATGACTAGTAAAGATGATGAAATCTTTTACATAATTGATAACCCGGTGTGCAAAGAAAAAATATTCAAGGTTCCGATGTACCCAGCTTCAAGCTGGAAAGGGCGGCTCCGCTGGGTTGCATCCAAGAACTGGATCGAACATGATGGGTCCGCCGAAGGTCGCCTTCGCTTAAGTTTGCTTTTCGGCGATGAGACTGGTGAGGAAGGGGGGCGCGGGTTGTCAGTCTATCTGGACAATGCTCACAACGAGTCCAAAGCGCAGTATCGAAAAATGTTAAAACAGGTGTTCGGGATTGGTTCTAACGAGGATATGCCCCATCATGCAGGCAAATTGTATTTTTATCCTACATTCTTTAATCGTATCGGTCTGGAAGTAATTAATCCACATGATAGAAAAACGCGTGCTGGCACCAAACCAATTTATTTTGAATGCGTTCCAATGGGGGCGGATGGGCATTTTTCACTTTTGTTCGTTCCTCGTGACAATAGTGATTATTCAGTTATTGGTGTAATCCAGGATATACGATTCACACTCAAGGCACTGAGTGATATGTTCCTCCTTTACGGCTTCGGCGCTAAAACCTCCAGCGGCTTTGGGGTTGCAAAACCGGATCTTACTGAAGGGAACATCATCTTAAAAGCTGTTGGCATAGAAGCCAATCAAAAAGAGATAGAAAAACCACAACCGCCTGAAGAGGTATATGAAAAGTATCTCAACGAAAATGGCAGCGTTAAGGAGGAATTTAGGGGTAGTGGCAAGGCAGGGTTACTCAGCAGTCCTGAATATCATGAAAAGGGGAATCAACTGGGTGGAGGGGGTTTTAAAGAATTTGGGAGATTTAAGCAATGGTATGTTAAATCTAGCGAACGATGGCAGAAGCATCTCAAGTCCAAAGATGCCCCAGCACCTGAATGGCCGAACTGGACATTTTCGAGCTTCAAGGAATTGGCAGAACTGGCTGAACAGATTGAAAAATCATTAAATCCTCAGGAGGGACCAAGGTGACCGCTGATCTTAAGATTCTTACAGATAAGCAAGATGACCTGCTGCTGGCAGAGGTTGCGGCATGGCTGCACGACATGGGAAAATGCAGCGATGAGATGATAGAACGGCAAGCATCAGACAAACCACAACAACCAATTTTTCGGGGTGGAAATGATTACAAAATCCATTTTTCACATCTTTTGGGTAGCAAAGCTAATTGCCGTATTGTTCTTAACGGTGAAAACGTCACACTGAAAGATTTGATAGAAAAAGGTATGCCAAAAGCGATAAGAAATAGCAATGAGTCTTGGATAATTCGATTTTTAGGAAGATGTCACGCTGCAGCTCATATTGAAAAAGAGGGGCAAGCTGATGCAAAACAAACAATCAACGACACTCGCTTAAGCAGTCCATTTGGATATGAAACAAAACCTTTAATTGGTATTACTTCTGGACTCAAAGGATTACCATTTGGTGGTATCTCAAACCGATCCCCATTTCTGAATGATCTGAAAAAAGTATTCAAAAATGCACCAGGTGACACTGAAAGACCAATAAATGAAGTGGATCTATGGGACTGGTCAAGCATCGTCGCCGCTTTGTGTAAATCGGCTCTGGCTGGTGAACTTCTCGGAAACAAAACACCCAACCCAAACGATTTGAGATGGCGGCTTCTGGCGATAAGATTTGATTCAGAACAGATATGGGGGACTGCCTCAAAGATGCCGATATTGAACGCAAGAAAAAGGTGGGTTACTGATGGATTGGATAACGTGAAAAATCTTTTTGAGGAGGAATATCCTCTTGGAAACGAAGTTTACAGGGATGAAAACGGCAGCATATTTGTTGTACCTGACATTCAAGATTTAGTTAAGATGAGAGACTCTAAAAAAGATAAGACGTTAGAGGAAGTAATATCAGAAACACTTGGGTACAAAGGCGAAATTGTCATCACCCCGTCTATGGATACAGATCCATGGTGGGGGCAAGATCCAAAAAGACGTCCTAATGAAGACAAGATTCCACCCATCGGTGAAATTCTCTCTAAAAACCCACGCTCTCCGCCAGATGCAACAACAGTGAAACAATGGTGGGACGCGGCTCACGGCAATCCTGAAATGTGCACAATTTCGTGGCTGCGTCCGCAAGGACCGACTAAAAAGGGACTCAACCGAAAAGCATCGGATCATTGGGCAGAAAAAGTTACAGGTAGAGCAGAAGAATGGCTACGAAATAGACGTGACACAACAATATGGATAGATGAGGCGACAGACACCTACGGACGAATCTGTTTGATAACCGGAAAACTCGATATTTCAGATTGGCTGAAACCAGATGGGCACATCAAGACCTTACTCGTAAAACCCCCGGATGCATCAAATAAGGCAGAACCAAAAACCCCATCCTTTGCCCGCATACGCAGGATATGGACGACCACAAAAACATTCTGGGTTGATGTGACGCGGGATTTACAAGAAAATATAGATCCAGCCAAGAGGCTGAAGATAACCGGGGAATTTATCCCAGAGAATTCATCCAATCATCTCACAAAGTTCAGCGCCTACGAAGCCGAACTGGATGAGGTACGGTTCAGCATCTTCCACGCTGGCGGCAGTGAGTACATCATCACTGATAACCTTCAGCGGCTGGCTGAAAAAATGGACGTTACTGTAGAACGGTTAAAAGCACACATCGATGGCAAGACCCTGTGTATTTACGATTCCGAAGGAAAAAACAGACAAAAGCCCATCGGTCATCTGGCAGCACCGCAACTTGAAACCGAAGCCATATCCTACCTTCCTGCAATACCTATCCTCTCTGAGCCCAGCATATTCATGGCAATTGTTCCTGCCGATAAAGCCCTGAAGGTAGCTAACCACATCAAAGAAAAGTACGAGAAAGAGATGGGGAAGGTCAGGAACCGCCTACCGCTCACTCTGGGGATGGTATTTGCCAAATCCCACACCCCATTAGCCGCTCTGATGGACGCAGGCAGAAGAATGCTTCAGCAGTCCCACGAAGAGGAGGACTGGACACTGTACACGGATGCAATTGATTGCGGTACGGAATGTATCCTGAACTTCACAAACAAGCAAACATGGCACATCCCTGTGAAGATGGGTGACAAGACAACTGATGACATCTGGTATCCGTACTTCTATGTAAACGGGGTTCCCACTGGACGTTCTACTGCGTTCAAGAGTATAAACGGGTGGCTGGTCCATGCCAGGGAATTAAAGAAAGGCGATACAGTAAAAATTTGTCCCTCCAGATTTGATTTTGAATTTCTGGATTCTGCTTCCCGCAGGTTTGAGATAAGTTATGATCAGGAAACCGGAAAACGGCGAGATATCTTGAAATCAGAAAGACCCTACCTGCTGGAGGAACTGGAACATTTTCGGAGATTACGGGGGATTTTTTCTGAAAAAAAATTAGCAAGGACTCAGATCAAGAATATGATCGGTCTTATAGAGACGAAACGAGAAGAATGGTCATCAAAAAAAGATGATGATATTTTCAGGAGATTTGTTCACGATGTTCTTCACAATGCCAACTGGAATGATGGAATACCTTCCGAGATAGAGGAATTGGAAGATGCAGCAGTCAGTGGTAAGCTCAGAGATATTGTTGAACTCTACATGGATATAATTAAAAATCAGGAGGAATCTAAATGAGTAAAGATGGTAAAAAGTTGTACACCCACCAGCGTTTTGTGTCAATGGCACTCGACCCTGTGCATATCGGAACCGGGGGCTATCGCCTTGGGCGTGTGGACAATACGATAGTCAGAGAGCCCGGAACGAACCTGCCAAAGATACCAGGTACCAGCCTGCTTGGTGCAGCCAGAAGCTATGCTGCAATGCGCTATGGAAAACCAGAAGCTGCAGGACAACATAAGAAATTAACGAATGATCAAAAGAAGAACTGCCCGATAATCTATACGTTCGGCACATATGCGGAAACAGGGGGCGGTCAGGCAGGAAAGGTAAGCATCGGTGACGCACATATTCTCTTCTTTCCAGTCTATTCTATGGCTGGTCCTATGTGGGTAAGCACAAAGGAAGTGATAGAATGTGCTGGCTTTGGATCGAACGGCGTTAATGATATAGGCGATGAGACGGTACACACATCTCTTAACTTGACAAAGGATAGACTCAATCTCGGTTGGTTATTGCTCAAAGCCGAAACCGGGCTTAGCATAACCTTACCAGATCCAGGCTCAAGCAAAGAAGAATGGCCGGCAATATTCAGTAGAATCGCTCTTGTATCCCCAAAATTGTTCTCGCAGATAGTCAACAGCAACCTCGAAGTCCGCACTTCGGTTGCAATAAATCCGGAAACCGGTGCAGCCGAAGATAAGGCATTGTTCACCTATGAGGCGATACCACGAGCAACATGGCTATGGTTTGATGTGATAGATGATAACTATTCAGGAGCTTTTCCAGTAACTGAAAATCAGTTCAAAGGTGGGGAGGAAAACAGTGGAGATTCGATTGGAAAGAAATGGGATTGTCCATTAGATGTTGTCAGAACAGGACTTGAACTGGTAGAGTACCTCGGCGTTGGCGGCATGGGTACGCGAGGCTTCGGTAGAATTAAACCTCTGGCTGACTGGGAGGTTGAGTGATGAATCTTGATCTTGAATCTGCAAAAGCCGCACAGGAAATAATAACAGAAACAAAAGAAAGAAAAGCGAGTGAAGTAGAAAATATTATCACCAAAACCCTGGGTGTTCTGCAGGAAAATGGGGTTTACGCGTGCATACTATTCCTTTGTTCTCGTAACAGCGACTCTGATAATGTGGTTAGAACAAAACTACTTGAAATGACAAAACTGCTGAAACTTGAGCCACCAAATGGAGATAAATCCGAAGACGTACTGAAATTTATAACCGACAACATCTGCAACGATATTGACGCCATCCTGCTGACCAAACAACTCTGGGAGCAGATATTGATCTATGCCCGCTATGGTGCGAAAGCCAGGGAGTAATAACATGAGATGGTCCCTCTATCAGGTAAGTCTACGCATCCTTTCACCGATCCATATCGGATGGAGAAAAACAGGGAATCTGCAGCAAACTCGCCCGTATGTGACTGGCAAGACTCTGTGGGGTGCATTAACGGCTAGACTTGTTAGGGACTTAGGGAATAATAATTATCAGAAAATGGGAAAGATTGTTAACGACAAATTGATGTTTACATATTTTTACCCAACTACAGACTCCAGCAAGGTCGTTGTGTGGCCATGGGATGATTCAGATAAATTTTCATGGATGTATCTTGGCAGTTACGCCAGTACTGCATTAAAAGACAAAATCGTCGATGAGGGCATGCTACACGAAACAGAGTATATATCCACAAAAACCAGAGATGGAAAACAGGTATATTTGATGGGATATATTATTGAAAAAGAAGGCTGTGAATTGGCATGGAGAGAGGCACTAAAAAGGATTCAGATTGGTGGCGAGCGAGGATATGGCTGGGGACGTGTTAAACTAATTGACAAACCTAAAAAGAGCAAATATTGTTTTAATAGTTATGCCTTTGATAGTAACAGAGATATACCTCAAATTACTGTGCAAAAAGACAAACCAATCCTTGCCCATGCTCTGGTAGATGGATTAAATTGTAATGGAACAATAGAACCTTTTGTTGGTAGAGAGACAAACGAAAACAAGGAGTTTGGAGGGGTGGTTTCCAGAGCAGAGATTTGCTGGATTCCAGGCAGTGCAGTAAAGAGAGAAACAATGTTTATGATGTCAGAGAAAGGAATATGGAAATAAGAAAAAGAGCTATGAGATAGTTTGAGATCGGTAAATCCATGACATTAAATAATAGAGCGTATCTGGCTACGATGCTACGCATCTTCGCCAACTTCAGATACGCTCAAAATGGTAAAAAGAACAGCACAACCTAAGTAGGAGGAATATGATTTGAAAGTTAAAGATGTAATGAACACAAATGTAATAACGTGCACACCTGAAGAAACCGTAAAGAACGCCGCACAGGTACTGAAGAAACGCAGAATAAGCGGTCTTCCGGTAGTAAAGAACAATCGGCTTGTTGGGATAGTAACCGAGACAGATATATTAAAATTATTAAAAAACCCTTCTGTTAGTGAAGACCTGTGGCTTCCAAGCCCCTTTGAAGTAATAGAGGTGCCACTACGAGAGCTCATCGGATGGGAAGAATTAAAACACAGTCTCGAAAGCATCGAAAACAAACCGGTGGAAAAGATAATGACGAAGAAAGTTTACACGGTCTCGCCTGAAGATAGTATTGAAACTGCATCTGAAAAAATGGTAAAACATAGAATAAACCGGCTGCCAGTGATGGAAAACGAGAAGCTTGCCGGGATAGTTGCGCGCGGCGACATCATAAAAGCCTTATCAGATGAAAGAAGTAAAAACATTGTTGAGTAAAATCCGCACACAACGTGAGCAGAACTACACAACCTCGTTGTGTAAAAAATAACCTAAAACTTTCAATTCTCGATTGCGGGAAGCAATCGAGTTGTGTAGCAATCAAAATTCATCAAGATGTGATTGTCAATCACCCCTCCCTTCGGAAGGGGCTTGAACTGTGAGGATCAAGAGTAATTGATTGATTAGGAGGCTTAGAAATATGCAGAAGTTATCAGTAGAGTTTAAGAACACACCAGGGAATGCTTCTCAAGTTCCTTGCTCTGTAAATGAGATATTAACCAGAGAGGACACTCTCAGTGTATCTAGTAAAGTACTGGCTGATAACAACTCCAATGAGAACCTACACTCTGGTATGAGTGGACAAAACATGAGAGTATTTGTCTTAAACATGCGTGGCAACCCATTAATACCAACAACACCAGGGAAAGCAAGAAAATTATTAGAACAAAATAGAGCAAAGGTTGTGCAGCGAACACCTTTTACGATCCAACTATTATATGCAACAGGAGAAACAAAGCAAGATATTACTTTTGGTGTTGATCCAGGCTATTCTTATATTGGCTATAGTGTTGTATCTGATACCACAGAACTGATAGCCGGTGAGGTTGAGCTTAGGAATGATATCACGAAATTGCTTGATCAAAGAGCATCTTACCGCCGAACGCGCAGAGGTAGACTATGGCATCGAGAACCACGTTTTAACAATCGAGGCAGGGATAATGGATGGTTTGCACCAAGTATTCAGCACAAGCTTAATAGTCACATTAATTTCATTGACCGGATAAAGAGCATTCTACCAATAACGAAAACAGTTGTTGAGATTGCTTCATTCGATCAACAGAAGATACAAAATCCAGAGATATCGGGAGTTGAGTATCAACAGGGTGAATTGTTGGGATATGAGATCAGGGAATACCTGCTCGAAAAGTGGAAAAGGACATGTGCTTATTGTGGTAAAACTGATATACCACTTGAGATTGAGCATATTATCCCGAAATCAAGAGGCGGTTCAAACCGTGTTAGTAACTTAACAATTGCCTGCCATGCCTGTAATCAAGCCAAAGATAATATGACTGCTGGAGAGTTCGGGCATCCAACTATCCAGACGAAAGCTAAAAAGCCATTAAAATCTGCTGCTTTCATGAACATTGTTAAAAAAAAATTGGCAAACATCCTGGATTGTGAAGTCACTTATGGTTATATCACGAAACACGACAGGTTTAAATTAGGTCTTACTAAAAGCCATGTCAACGATGCATTCGTAATCGCAAGTGGTAATACTCAACATCGATGTGAAACAGATACTGTAACATTAACAAGGCGTAACAACAGAAGCATCCAAACGAACCGAAAAGGATTTAAACCGTCTATAAGGAGGCATAGGTATAATCTTCAACCAAATGATCTTGTTGAACATGATGGATTATTATATTGGGTTAAAGGTGTCTTCAATTATGGAAAATGGGTTCGGTTGGTAGATTCAGCAGGGATTATAATCAATTCAAATATTAAAAAAGTAGAGTTGTTAAAATATGGTAAAGGACTACAATTTACGTGAACACAATTTATCCCCTTTCTTTCGGGAGGAGTCTTCAAATTAAGATAAAAAAGAGGTCGAAACAGGTACGATGAAAGAACTTAACAGTGGAATCTGCGCCATAGAAGGTATCAGCACGTGGGGTATTAAAGAAGGGAAATATGGACTTGCCATAATACTTGCAGAGGGTTTTGCAGTTGCTGTCTACACACAGAATAAAGTAATTGCTGCTCCACTGGTTGTTACAAAGAATCATCTTGAAAGTCAGGAAGGGCGCATAAAAGCAATTATTGTAAACAGCGGAAACGCCAATGCCTGCACAGGTCAAAAAGGAATTGAAGATGCAGAGGAAATGTGTAAAATCCTCGCACAAAAGCTCAATTGCAAAAAAGAAGAAATCCTTGTTGCATCAACAGGCATAATCGGGCGACTTCTCTCAGTTGACAAAATAAAACAGCAAATAGATAAAGTAATGCCAGGAATTGCATCAGGAAGTGTTGCAAGTCAAAAAACAGCAGAAGCAATAATAACCACTGACACCACGATCAAGCAGTTCGCAGTAGAAACCGTGGGGAATGTACACGTTGGCGGTATTGCAAAAGGTGCAGGAATGATTGCACCAAACATGGCAACAATGCTCGCTTTTATCTGCACGGATGCGTGTCTTCCATACGATGTTCTACAGGACTGCCTGCAGAAATCCGTAGATAAAAGTTTTAATATGACAATCGTTGATGGGGATACTAGCACAAACGACATGACAATCCTCATAACCACTGGAAAAAGGGAATGCAACGTAACAGAATTCCAGCAAGCACTGGATACAACCTGCATCAATCTTGCCAGGATGATGGCAAAAGATGGGGAGGGTGCAACAAAACTAATCGAACTTACGGTAACAGGTGCAGAAACGCCAGATGACGCAAAAAAGATCGCACGAACGATACTTACATCACCACTTGTAAAAACCGCAATCTTCGGGGAAGACCCAAACTGGGGGCGCATCATTGCAGCAGCAGGTAGAAGTGGTGCAAACATGAACCAAAAAAAAATAACCCTCAAATTCTCAGACAAGAATGATAGTGCAACAACAATAGATAAGGGAAACATCCTTGAAACCACGAGCAAAATTAAAAAGATAATGAAATCAGACACCATTAATATAGAACTTGACCTTAACATCGGGAAAGCTACAGCAGCGGGTTGGGGATGCGACCTTACCTACGAATATGTAAAAATAAATGCAAAATACAGAACATAAGAACGTCCTTTGATGATGACTGATAAAAATATTGCGATTATAGCTTTCAAAAGGGATGAGGTGAAAGCAAGACGACTCCAGCGTAATCTTGGTGCAGACCTGTTGTTCTATTGTGAAGGTGTATTTGAAAAAGCACTTTCGTACAGTGCGGTTGTAGCAATAATGGCTGTGGGAATAGCGGTTAGGTCTGTAGCTCCCTTTTTAAGGGATAAATGGTCTGATACTCCGCTTGTTGTTGTGGATTCGAATCTAACTTTTGCAGTATCTCTTGTGGGGGGACATCATGGTGCAAACGAGCTTGCCTTAAAACTTGGAAAACTCGGACTTGTTTCGGTGATTACTACTGCAACCGATGCACATCAAAGACCATCGGTCGAGGGAATTACAAAACAGTTGGGGGCAAGGGTTGTTAACAGACAATCAACAAAAAGTGTGAATCTTGCACTTCTTAAAGATGATGTACCTGTAATTTATCTCAGTGGCCCAAAAGTTGTGCTGGTTGATGACAATGTTTCTGTGGTTGAAAAGAAAGACCTTCGCGGAAAGTTCATCGTTGGAATCGGTGCACACCGTAATATTAACAGTGATAAAGTGATTACAGCTGTTATGATGGCAATTGAAACTGCAGGTGTTTCCATTGATGATGTTTCTTTTTTTGCAACTGCTGAGTTAAAAAAAGGTGAACAGGGACTTATTGGTGCAGCAGAGCATTTTGCCAAGCCAATAGTGTACGTGTCGCACGATATTATTAACACGATGAACCCGCCTTCTGCATCAAAGGCGTCACGTCTTGGACTGGTTGGTGTGTGTGAACCCGCGGCTCTTGCAGTATCCCACAAAAAAACAATTATTCTTCCAAAACAAATCTACGGAGATGTGACCATTGCAATCGCAAAATAATAACAATAGCAACAACAATAAACTGTATGTAGTTGGTATTGGACCCGGTTCTGTGCAGGATATGACCATTCGTGCACAAAAAGCACTTGAGACCTCTGAATACATACTTGGAAACAGCACGTATCTTGACCAGATAGCTCCACTACTTGACGGGAAAAAAGTTATTAGAAGTTATATGGGGGATGAGGTGAAACGTGCACAAAAAGCACTCGAACTTGCAGAGAACAGCATCGTATCCATCATCAGTGGTGGTGATGCCAACATCTACGGTATGGCAGGACTCGTTCTTGAGGTAGCAGAGAAAAAAGAACAAACCAATATTGAAATAATACCAGGTGTTACTGCTATTACTGCATCAGCAGCATGTCTTGGAGCACCTATCACAGCAGACTTTGCAGTCATAAGTTTGAGTGATCTCCTTACACCATGGGAAATTATTAAAGAGCGGCTGTATGCTGCTGCCAGAGCCGACTTTGTGATAGCCCTCTACAATCCCAAAAGCAGGAAGAGAACAGGTCATCTCAAAGAAGCAATTCAAATAATCTCACAGGAGAAAAAACCGCAAACACCGGTCGGAATAGCTCAAAACATAACAAGAGAAGGTGAACACACAATCGTCACAACACTTGGAGAATTTATGAAATTCTATGAGGACGTTGATATGCGCACAACAATTCTCATTGGAAACCGGGAAAGTAGAATATGGAATAACGCCGATAGAGTGATAACACCACGTGGATACCATAAAAAATATGACTACTGATATTGGAGCAACAACACAGGAAGCACGCGATATATCAAACAAAAGCCGAGATATCGTATCGCAGATAATTAAAGGGAACACCATTGAAGACGGTATAAAAAAACGGTGCATAATTGCAACAGGTGATCCCTCGTTCAAAGATTTGATCGTATTCAAACACAACCCTGTTGAAGAAGGAATTAAAGCAATCAAACAATCATGCACTATGTACACAGACATTCACATGGTGCAGATAGGAATATTGAAAAAAGGGCACAACTGTGAAATAGAGTGTGCTCTTGACTATGGGAAAAACATTGCAGAAGAAAAACAGATCACTCGCACATCAGCAGGATTTCTTGCCCTTGGGGAACGACTCAACCACAGCATAATAATAATCGGAAACGCACCATCTGCAGCAATAACAATCAACAATATGATAAAACAGGAGATTATCGAACCCTCTCTTGTAATTGCGACACCAGTAGGATTTGTCAATGCTTCAAACTCAAAAGAGTATATTCGAAACATGAGCATTCCATCGATTACAAGCATCGGTACACGAGGCGGCACACCAATAGCAGTAGCAATAATAAACGAAATAATTAACCGAATACAAATTTAAAATTTCGGTGTCTTAATGACCAGGGAAATCTACGACCTCTCTGAGTATAAACTCAATTTCTTTATCTTTGTATCTAAAATTAGCCACAACCTTTTTTAGATTATCAGACAATTTATTATATCCCCATAAACACCTTACTTTTGTTTCTTCTGCATCATTTCTGACAGAGTAATAAGGCAGGTTTACATGGAAAAATGAGATCGTGTCGGCATCTCTTAAAACATCCACTCTTCTGTTGCCTCCTGTTTCATGACTACTTACAAGAAAAAAAACATCATTGATCAATTCCTTTCCTACGTTGCATTCCACCATTATTTCTTTTAATATCTTGGCGCTGTTTAAAGCATGAGCTTTTTTAAAATCATCGTAGCTTATGTAGTCTTTCCGTATTACTTTTTGTTCTTCGATAGCTCTTTCAATATCATGACCTAAAGCAGCTATTTTCAAAGCGTCATCAGCATTAGGCTCCAATTTAAGCAGCCACTCCAGAGTGTTTTTCGAGTGTATCGGGTCCTCGGGAACAAGAGATTTATCAATAATCTCCTCGAGCTTCTTCTTTACGCAATCAATACTGTCTATTTTTATATAGAACCACCACCCTTCTGATATTTTCTGTATTCATCAAAATAGCGATTAAAAGGATTGTTAAGAATGGAAAGTCTATTATTTCCACATGAAATAAAAAACGCATATTCAGTAGTGCAAAAAGAAATATAATAAATATCCTGACATCACGACCCATTCTGAAATAGTGTCCTTTTAAACCGATTTTTTTCTTCATAAAGCCGTCATATTTGTCAGCGGTATAGCTATTCATGAATGTTCCTATAATTGCCAGAAACCCGACAGCAAGACACAGGATGTTTTCACTTAGAAAATAGACGTAATACGTCAAACCGAAAAGAAGGAATGCATCTGCATAGCGATCTAAAACAGCATCAAACCATGCTCCAAACTCTGTTTCATTGAATTTCAATCTTGCTACTTCGCCGTCACAACCATCGACAATAGATGATACCTGTGCCAGTGTTGCCCCGATAACTAAATTAATCCATCCCCCTAAAAAGAAAAAAAATGCCCCAATACAACAGAGGATAAAAGAGAGAAATGATATAACGTTTGGAGTAACACCCGTTTTCACAAGACACTTTGAAATTTTAGTTGATATCGGTCTGTTAAAGTGTCTTGACACTGGTCCATCGGAAGTCTTTTTTAACGTATCCAAAAGCTTGTTTTCAGCTTTTTTAAATGTTCCCTCATCATCCACATCAATCCAGTAGTCATTCGTAATATCAAAGGTTTTAGCTTTTCCTCTGTTAGCCAGTACCTTTACTCCTCCGGAAAGAGTGCTATCACCACTACGTGAACTTTCTTCCAAGGCTTCAAATATTGCAGGCGAACAAAGAAAAATTCCAGTGTCGTAAGCGTTATATTTCTTGATGTTCTTGCCTATGTCTAAAATCCTGTTATCTTCAACAAGGACTTTGGTAACATCATCAACATCAACAAGCTTGTTTTTAATGTTGTAATCTACAGTTAGTACAACTTCGCCATCTGCTATTTCTTCATCTTTTAGTTTTACCAGTATTGATTCATCGAAGATGTGATCTCCCATCAGCAAAATAAAATTTTCATTTAATAGTTTTTCTGCCTTAAGGACAGATATGCCGTTCCCATTTTTCCATTCTTCGTTTATGATATGGGTTATTTTTATATTTCTGTCTTTTTTAAACTGGTTGAGATGTTGTCTTACTTTTTCGCCATTGTACCCGGTTACCACATAAAAAGAAGTCAAGCCGCTCTTTTTTGCAGTTAGTATTGCCCGTTCAATAAGGGATAATCCAAGAAGAGAAACGAGAGGTTTTGAATCACCCCTTTTTGATAGCCTGCTTCCCAGTCCTGCAGCGATGATCAGGCATTTCATTATTAATCCTGTCTTCTTGCGTGAATGAAATCCTCTGTTAATTGGTATGCCTCGTCATCGGTAAATTGTCGGGGCGGGTGTTTCATAAAGTATGCTGAAGGTGAATACAGTATCCCTCCTTTGTTTCTTTCAAGTGCCAGTTTAGAGCATCTTATGGCATCTATTACAACTCCTGCGGAGTTTGGAGAGTCCTCAACAGAAAGCCTGAGTTCGAGGTTCATCGGAACATCACCAAAAAGTTTACCCTCCATCCGAATGAAACAAAGCTTGTTGTCTTTCTGCCATGCTACCCAATCACTTGGACCAATGTGGATATTTTCGTCATCAAGTCGTTTTCCAATCACTGATTGAACTGCTTCTGTTTTTGATATCTTTTTTGACGCAAGTCGGTCTCTATTGAGCATGTTGAGAAAATCAGTATTGCCCCCGGTATTTAACTGGTAGGTTCTTTCTAATTTTACACCTCTTTTCTTGAACAGATCAACCAGTGTTCGGTGAGTGATTGTAGCACCAAGCTGGGCTTTAATGTCATCACCTATTAGCGGTATGCCCTTATCTTCAAATCTTTCCGCCCACACCGGATTACTCGCTATAAAAACAGGCATGTTATTTATAAACGCTACACCTGCCTCAAGTGCACACTCGGCATAGAATTTTGTGGCTTCTTCAGAGCCTACCGGGGTGTAATTTAAGAGGATTTCAACTTTTGATTCTTTCAAGAGGGTAACTACGTCTTCCTTTGATGGTTCATTTTCGTTACTTAAAATAAAGGCATATTTCTCATCATAATTTTTCAAATGTGGAGAAAAGCCGTCCAGTATCCTGCCCATGTTTACCTTCACTCCGGTTGTTGGTATATTTTCACAGAATACTTTCGTACAATTCGGAGGCTCAAAGATAGCCTTTGAAACGTCTTTTCCAACTTTTCTTTTGTCTGTATCAAAAGCGACTGCCACTTCAATATCATAAGGCTTGTAACCTCCGATCTCCCAGTGCATGAGTCCGATAGCTTCTTCACGGTCTTTATTTTTATAGTACTCAATTCCCTGGATAAGTGAACTTGCACAATTACCGATTCCTACAATTCCTATTTTAATTTTTTCCATTACAAATCGCCTTTTATTTTATTATATCCTGCAGATAA
>RXIJ01000075.1 GCA_004212095.1 Methanosarcinales archaeon
TTAGTGATGTGCTCTTCAAAACCAAAATACTCAATAATCTCACGAGCAATCCCAGAGAAGCTCTTGATATACTGCGTCAGATTGGCAGCAATATGATCGGGATCGCCTTTGAGCTTCTCGAAAGTGAAACGACTGGCATTATGAAAACTCTGACCAGCCGCCCGGTTAAGGATCGGCTCAAGGTTCTTGACCTTACCATCCGTCCAACGTTCATGCTCAGCAAGAACCTCAGCCTTGGTTGGCTCCAGCACACAATCAAGCCGCCGCAGAACAGTCAAGGGCAGCATAACATCCTTGTATTGATTGGGACGATAGGGGCCACGAAGAAGATCCGCAACAGACCAGATAAAACTGACTTTTTCACCGAAATTATTCATTGTCAATCACCTTTCGTATTATAGTTAAAAAACTTTAATTCTTTACTTACTCTCTATTATTCAAACGGTTTTAATAATCTTTTCGCAAAGTATGGCCATGATAAATTTCAATATCGGTTTTTCATTTGTAACATTTTTTTCGTACTTGGCTATAAGATCCTTTCTAATCATCGCAGGATGTCGTAGTGGGATGTGCCTAAAAACGAGGTACCTCCAAGTTTGTATGGATGGTTTTGTCAAACAATTGATTTTTATTGGCCTGTCAAGACTTCACATACCAAAAAGCCAAAGCAGGCGTACCATGCAAAACACTTAAAAGCTCTACAAATACAAAAACATATAGTCAGATCCGGTAGAACAAGCACATCAAAGCTACAGTTAAGATCAACCTATCCATTGGACATAGGGGTATGAAACCCCTATAAACAACTGCTATCACATGATAGTAAAACATACGGAAAAAATAAAAATATAAAAATATTTTAAGTGCACCGACCGGGATTTGAACCCGGGTCATGGGCTTGGAAGGCCCATGTCATACCACTAGACTATCGGTGCCAGGTCAAGTGGGCCTGACCGGATTTGAACCGGTGACCACCCGGTTATGAGCCGGGGGCTCTAACCTGACTAAGCTACAGGCCCATTTTAAGAAACTGCATAACCGCCCAACTCCGTTTTGCGGAACTGTACATTTCGTGTGCAGAAGACAACTTATGACTCTTGATTGCGTTAGCAATCGTGTTGTTGATGCGCCGCCAACAGGACTCGAACCTGTGACGATCTGGTTAACAGCCAGACACTCTACCAACTGAGTTATAGCGGCTCTAAATGCACTTAGATGTATATCGAAGTATAAACTTTGCTATGCCAATAGTCATAGAAACGTTTATACTTATCCTTTTGCATTAAATATACTACTCTATAAGTATAATTTGTAATTTTTATGGCATAAACCATAGGGAGACAGGAGAAGGTTTTTTGGTGGTAAAAGTGCATATCTGTGAACACAGAAAGTTATAAAAAACAGACACGGTTTAGTATAAATAAAAACTATACAGGAGTGAAGTTGTGTTGGAGTTAGCAAGCACTATTTTTGGGGTTGACATATCAAAAGGCTCACCAAGAGCCAGGACGCCACCCCTTTATGCAGTGGTCATACTGGAAAACACAGACGTTGAAAAACTACGGATGCTGAGTAAACACAAACTACTGAAGCTAATACATGAGTACAAACCGGACATCGTTGCAACTGACAATATCTACGAGCTTGCATCAGGCAGAAAAGAGCTAACAAGTGACCTTCAAAAACTACCATCCGGTACAAGGATCGTTCAGGTAACCGGGGGGAAACATAAGGGGAGCCTGCCGGGAATTGCTAAAGAATATGGAATTACAATCAATCGATTTGATCCGGTGGACGAAGCATACGCGTGTGCCTTGCTTGCTCAAATTGGGGTTGGAGATGTGCTTGAAGCTTTTGAGAATGCGACAAGGATAACGGTAACACGGGCACGATCTCTTGGACGGGGCGGCTGGAGTCAAAATCGATATCGAAGAAAAGTTCATGGAACAGTACGGGAAAAAACAAGAGACATAGAAGCATACCTTAAGGAATACGCATTAACACATCATGCATCCTACACGCTTAAGGTAGTTCGAGGGTACGGAGGCTATAGCAGGGGCGAGTTCATTATCCAGGTGCCCAAAGATAAATTGCGAATACATGGTGGACACTATGGAGATGTGCAGGTCGAAGTGAAAAGCATCGAAAAAGATCGTTTCAAATTTAAACCCCTGACTAAGCCAAAACACCCTTACATAATTATAGGAATAGACCCCGGCACGACTACCGCAGTAGCAGTTCTAAAGCTTGACGGAGAACGGTTGTATCTTGGAAGTTCCCGCACAACAAGCACAGCAGATACCATTGAAACTCTTTCTAACCTTGGACGTCCACTTGTCATTGCAACCGATGTAAACCCAATACCGCATGGAGTGGAGCGAATACGCCGAAGCTTTAGCGCAGTGCCTTTCATTCCGCCAGAGTCGCTGAGTGTTGAAGAGAAGATAGAACTGACACAGGATACTCTATACACAAATACACATGAGCGTGACGCTCTTGCAGCAGCATTGTGTGCATATAAAAAATACAAAAACAAGTTCGTTCAAATAGAGCGAAAACTTAGCAATTATGCAAATTCAGATGAAATAAAAGCGAAAGTCGTAAAAGGCGAGTCAATAGACAGAGCACTGGTGCAATACACAGCATCAAAACCAAAAACAATACGAGTCAAAAAAACAGCAAAGCTAAAGAGCCGGAATGAAACATCAGCAACCAGACAAAAACCGGAAGATCAGCTAAGTATTTTAAAAGAATACATCGACGACTTACAAAAACAAATAACAAATAAAGACCTTGAAATTAAAACGGTTCACAACAAACTAAAAACACTTCGTACAAAAGAATACAAGAAACTTAAAAGGGACAAAGAAATACAAATTCGAAGCAAGAAGATAAAACACCTGACAATTGAAGTGCAGCGAAAAGAAGATAAAATCAGGGAATTACAAGATCGAAACAGCAGAATAAGACAGATGAGGCTGCTTGAAATGACTGGATATGCTGTACCGGTAAAAACTGTTGAGTCATTTACCAGAGACAGCATACAGCAAACAAAAGATGCCAGTGGAATAAAAAAAGGGGACGTGCTGTTAATAATGGATGCAAGCGGGGGCGGAACAGCTACTGCTAACATCCTGTCGCAGCTACAGGTCAAAGCAGTTGCAACCTACAATGAGATGTCACATGTTGCAGAACAACAATTATTTATCAACAACATACCAGTATTTTCTGCAGTACAACTAAATATTAAAAGAGAGAATGAATTTGCAATAACAACTACAGAGGATATTACGCAGGCAATCGCACAATGGAAAGAAAATGCAGAAAAAAACCGACACGACCAGAAGCGGGAGTGGCTACAGCAGCTAATAAAAGAGTATCAGGGCAAGCGAAAAAAAGAACTGAAAAAACAAGGAGGAGGTAACGGTAAATGGTGTGGAGAATCGATAAGCAGTACAAACATGCACAAAGATACCGGGAAATAACAGAAATACTGATAAAAAACGGTCTTGGCTACCTTCTCGATAGATTCAACCTTCACCCATACCAGAAATTAAAACGAGTAATTCGTAGAAAAAAGCCAGTACTGCCAACAGACGAAGCAGAGCGACTCCGTAAAGCACTCGAGGAACTTGGACCAACCTTCATCAAATTCGGACAGATGCTTAGTACACGGTACGATATACTTCCATCAAGCTATATCACAGAGCTATCAAAACTACAGGATGAAGTACCATCGTTTGATTACCAGATAGCAATCAGGGAGATACAAGAAGAACTTCAAACACCACCAGAACACGTCTACAAACACATAGAAGAAAAACCACTTGCAGCAGCTTCTATTGGACAGGTTCACCGTGCAACACTTGCGACAGGTGAAGAAGTAATCATCAAAATCAAACGACCAGGCATAGAAAACATCATCAACACCGACCTTGAAATCCTGTTAAGCCTTGCACACTTCGCAGAAAAATACATGTTAGAAATCAGAAGGTATAATCCGGTTGGATTCATAGAAGAATTTAGCAGAACACTGCGAAACGAATGTGATTACATAAAAGAGGCAAAAACTGCAGAAACTTTTAAAAAAGACTTCAAAAATCAGGACGAAATCATCATCCCAACAATCTACAGAAAGTACACCACGCGAAGCATACTCACGATGGAATATATCAAAGGCACGAAGATTACAGAAACCGCGATACTGCAAAAAAACAACATAAACCTGGAACAGGTTGCAGAAAAACTGTCCAACGCATACTTTAAGCAAATATTCGAAAAACAATACTACCATGCAGATCCTCACCCAGGCAACATCCTTGTTACGGGTGACGGTAATATTGCTTTCCTAGACTTTGGCATAGCAGGAAGGCTCGACAAGGAAACACTCAACAATATCACAAGCCTGCTAATAGCACTCATACAGCACGACATAAATAAGTATATTGAAATACTGATAGAAATGGAATTCCTTGATGAAGATCGTATCGACACAAGCCTTCGTTTTGAAATATTAGACCTGATAGACACTTACTACGAGACCTCGATAAAACACATCGACACGACAGAACTTCTGGAGGATTTAATCAGCCTGCTTACAAGATACAATGGCAGAATCCCTGCAAACATCATGCTCTTATCAAAAACTCTTAGCTTACTTGAAGAAATTGGAAGAAAACTTGACCCTGACTACAATTTTGCTGAACTGGCAGAACCCTACATAAAAAAACTCATTAAACAAAAAACACAACCCAAAGCAATTGCAAAAAACACGATAGAGACGCTAACACAAACTGCCAGTACACTGCATAAAGCACCAGCTCGTATAGACAAAATACTCAAACGAATAGAGCACGGCACACTGAAGATAGAATTTGAAGATAAAGGTATCGAGCAGATGACAACTGAACTTGGTAATTCCACTAACAGGCTTGCCGTTAGCATTATTATCTCAGCTTTGATCATTGGTTCATCCATGTTTATACAGAAAGACATGCAGCCACAGGTTTATGGAATAACACTGATAGGGATGGTTGGATTTCTGATTGCAGGAGCACTTGCGTTTGGGCTTGCCATAAACATCCTTCAGTCAGGAAAATATAGATCTGGCAGGTAATGCAGTATATATGATTATTGGCATCGACGATACTGATTCAAAGACTGCTGGAATGTGCACCACATATCTTGGTGCACTCGTTGTTGAAAGGATTTCAGCTCTGGTAGAGTCCACTGTCCCTTACCTGTTGCGTTTAAATCCAAATGTGCGTTTTAAAACACGAGGCAATGCCGCTGTTGCATTCGATGTTGCATTAGATAAGAGAGAAATGGGAAAGGTGAAACAGATATGCTGTAACCTTATTGAAGAATTTGCAGTGTTCAGCGACCATAATACTCATCCCGGGATTGTGTTTTTAACAAAGGAGCAAGCAGTTGGCATACGCAGCAGACTTGAGGATTTCTCTTTCCGGGCAGTGCGCGATTTTATTACTATCGCTGAGGCAAAAAAGTTCCTTGGGGAATGCCATATCGCACACGTGGGTTACAAGAACGGACGCGGTCTCATCGGTGCACTTGCAGCCGTAGGGTTTGCGTTTAACGGTCTACCGGATTACACCTATGAACTTATTACATATCGCAAGCCTGGAAACTGGGGGAAAAAGCGCTTTTTAGTAGAGAAAAGTGTGTGGGCTGCCGACTCAATGTCTTACCCGCACACGTGGGATACAGTTGATTGTAACAACTGTCGCATTGTGTGCTCACCGCATGGACCTGATCCTGTGCTCTTTGGAATTCGCGGCGATGATGTGAATGTGATTGAGCATGCCTCTAACATCATACAGTCAGAACCAATAGAGAATCGCCTGATGTATATTACAAACCAGGGCACAGATATGCACATTACAGACAGCAGTGTTGCAGAAGCAAGGGATGGATGCTCATATAAGATTAAAGGTATGGTTGAAGCACCAGCACAAACGATTAGTGGTGGGCATGTCATATTTACTATCAAGGATTCTACAGGCAGAATTGATTGTGCTGCGTTTGAACCTACAAAGAACTTCCGCTATCTTATTAAACAGCTTGCAGTTGGCGATATTGTCACTGTGTATGGTTCTGTTAAGAATAAGACGGTTAATATTGAAAAGATTGATATTAGTCAGTTGCAGCCACGGGTAGCCATGCGAAATCCTGTGTGTTCTGCCTGTGGTAAACGAATGAAATCAGCAGGTAAGGGTCAGGGCTACCGGTGTAAAAAATGCAAAACAACATCCGGCATACCTGAGATGCTGGAGACACCTTCTCAACTGGTATCCGGTTTGTATGAAACGCCACCTGTTGCTCGCAGACATCTTGCAAAGCCATTGATACGGTACACCGATG
>RXIJ01000032.1 GCA_004212095.1 Methanosarcinales archaeon
TGTGAGAACTAAAGTTATCCGGTATTGTGATAATCCTTCCTTTCGGGTTTGCCTTCCGACCGTTTTAAGAAACATCGGATATCCTCCTTTTTTGAACGCTTACGAAAACAATAACTGATTGTCCGTTTATTGGATGAAAACCAAGGGTGTTTGCCCTAAGTTTACTGGTATTTTTATAGATGACCGTTTTTCCGAATGACCATGATTTTTGGGTATTAGATGTTGTTTGCGGGGATGATCTGTCAAAAAATCCTATTATGTCTTTATCAGTTACTTCTGGCAATCTTTTTTTAAAATACCCTCAGCATCTTTTGGTATTATGCCATCGTACCCTTCTTCATTCCAATCGTTCTTGCCAAATATAACCTGTGTTCTTGCTGACACCAACAAAATCCGAAGCCATTTCAACACTTTTATCGTTGTATCTATGCTTGGTAAAATATAGCCTCTTCAACACCGTTGTATCCTTCTTAAGATGTTTGATGCGTTTGGACAAATCTTGAACCGTCAGATGTCTCTTTATTTGAATTTGTCCTGTTTTTACCATTAGTCCGGTGTATGGCATCTATAAATCTTAAATGTTTAGTTCGTGACTATAATCGAGTACGCCGTGATCAAGATATTTGTCTGCGATAATTGTCAAAATTACTGGTTTTTTAGATAGTGCTCCAGATGTTTATTTTGCCAGTGCTTTTGGTGAGCGTGCAATTCGTTTTCTTTTGGTACCGTCCGCTGCATACCGCTGTGCTGGGCCTGGTCGTTTATATTTTACCTCACTTCTTGGCATCATTCTAACATGTCCTTTCCTACCTTTTATACGTACCCATTCAATCGAGCCTGTTTTTCCCATATATTATTCTCCAAAATTCTAATAATTATTTAACAGACTTCACACATACTACATATATCTTTCTGTTGAATATGCTGTTTGTGCAGTCTCAACTCTTTATAGTTTCTTATATGTATATAAAATAAAAATTATATTATTATTTCCATCCCATCATAACCAAGTGGCCAAGTTTCAATGGCCTCATCATGCGGCTTATAGAGGTGACTTATGTGTGTGAAAATCACTTTTCTTGCTCCTGTCTTTCTATACAGTTTGAATGCTTCTTCAGAGTTCATATGTTTTATGAGTTTGATGTGGGGGGGTGTTATAGCATCAGCAATGAGAAGGTCTGCCCCCATCATAAGTTCGATGCTCTGCTCTGGGATGGCTGGACCAGTGTCTCCAGTAATAACTATTTTTTTGTGATTTTGCTCTATCAGCACGCCCGCACAATCCTTCTGCGGAGGGTGGACGACTTTAAATAGCGTGAAGATTGCTCCAGCAATCTCGAATGGTTCATAAAGTCTGACATCGTTTCGTTCCGGATGTAAGAAATGTAAATAACTTAAGATGTAGTTTAGGGTGGTTGTTATGCCATACACCGGAACATGTTTTTGCACTCTATAAAATTCCGGATAGCCAGCATAATGATCGTAATGCCCATGAGTCCATATACAGGCATCTATGTGAGAGATATTTTCACGAAGCAATTGTTTGCGAAGGTCCGGACCGGTATCGATAAGAACCTTACCTTTTGTTGTTTCAATAAGTGTGGCAGATCTGAGTCTGCTGCTGCGTCCCCCACGTGATGCATCCTGGCATGTCTCGCAGTTGCAGCCTATCTTTGGTGTGCCTGCCGCATCTCCGGTACCAAGTAGCGTAATCTTCATGAAACAATTTCTGTTTTTAAAATTATTCGTCGATCAAAGGATTGTATAGCTTTTAAGAGATCCTGCTGGATGAGCTTTGTTCTGTTTGTGAGTAGAGCGCTTAATACTGCATCCTTAACTACCACTCGCAGATCTGAACCGGAATAGCCATCTGTGAGTTCTGATAGCTCCCCTGTGTTTATTTCGCTGTCGATGTTTTTTGTGATACAATCAAAGATACCTTTTCGCACTTGTTTGTCCGGAAGCGGGAAGTCCACTATTTCGTCAAATCTGCGCCATACTGCACGATCAAGCAGATGTGGGTGGTTCGTGGCTGCAACGAGAAGAACCCCATCTCTAATAAGACTCGTTTCGTCAATGGCTTTCAGCAGTGTGTTCACTGCCCGCTTGAGGGCTGCATTCTCATCAGACGAACGATTTTTAGCCACAAAATCAAATTCATCGATGAAGAGAACGCAGGGCGACAGCTCCTTTGATAGATGAAACACACGATCGATGTTTTTTGCAGTCTCTCCAAGGTACTGGTCTGTTATCATCGAGAGACGTACTTCTATAAATGGCAGATGCAGTAGTTTTGCTAGTCCACTTGCTGTACTCGTCTTGCCTGTTCCGGTAGCACCTACAAACAATAGTTTTCCTACCTCAAGGAGCCCTATTTTTTTTAAGTATTCTCTGTGTTGAATGGCACTGGAAATCCTCTTAACACCATTCTGCTGCTCTTCTGTTAACACCAGACTATCGAGTGTTTGTTCGATCTCTTCAGGTGCAAGGATGTATACAAGTTTTAGCATGTCCTCGCTATTCTTTTCAGCAGCAATATCTTTAAGCAGGGAATCTATCCACTGTCTGCTCGCTTCTTTTGGCTTATTGGCTTTTCTGGCTTTTTCATAACTAATATCAAGCATTTCTTTTTTTTCAAAGTGGTGAGATAGCACCGGATTTTTTTGTATAAGCTCTTTTGCATCCGGTTGTTTTGCAAACCATTTGCTTGCAATATCAAATACCGTGATCTTGATCTGTGAACCAAATTCCTCAAATTCAATAAAAGGAAGTTTTTTCAAGGATTCTCTTATGCCATTGACACCATATATCCTTTCAACATCAATCTCTGCCACGCAAATCGGTCGAGAAACTGTTTTATTCTTTAAATTCCAATAATATGTTCGGATATGATACGGCAGGTCATCCACACTGAAAGTTTCGATTTTGTTATACAGTTCAGCAGTCAGTACCAGTTCGGTTACGTTGGTTGTTAAATCCATTATTATCTACCCTAAAAAACTAAGTATTTAAGTAAGTCAAATAAAATATAGTTTTCTATAATTTATCTGGCATTACAGGCATAAGGTCTTTCTTCTTCATCCACCAGTATGTCATACAACCAGATAATATCATCGATACAAAAAGGAGCAACAAGTACCACCAGAGATCCTCTGGCCCTTTATCACCAAAAAAAGAAGTCCCGTATATGGTTGCAATGGTATTTGGAACAAGCACCGCTGTTCCTATTACTGTTAGCCATGCCATAAGTAGTGACACCTTATTGTTTAATACCTGGAGCTGGTTGTTGTAGATACTCTGGAGTATTTCAAGCCCTGACACTAATACCTCTGACATGTGTTCTCCAAGAGCAATCTGGCGATTCACATCGTTTGCAAGGATTGTAAACATCGCCAGCAGATGTTCATCATCGCTTATGAGTTCAGCATCACCGTAACGAAGAGAGGATATCACATCAAGGGTTGCCCACAACGCATCAAGATATGCCACCAGTGCATGCTTCATGTTGTATATCTCTGGTGCAAGCATGGATCTTGAGGATTTTAAATCAAGGAGCGAACGGCTGATCTCATCTCCTTGAGATTCTATCTCCCGCAAATGGTCAAAGTTTCCATTATTATTCTCATCAATTAATCTGGTAAGTAGAGTTGTTATTTTATCCGGAGTTGAGAGTTTTGGATCTACTTTTTTCAAGAAGGTGGGCGCATATCTGGAAAATCTTGTAAAACGTACAGCATCGGTGTGGTGAATTGTAATAATCAAATTTTTTTTGATTAGAATTAACAGTGGTGTAACCTTGACATCAAATTTTTTCCCGACAACAGCCGGCAGTCTCATCCCAAGTTCTGTATCAAGATCCTCATAGACAGAATAATAGTCACCAAGAAGTGTTGGAACGAGTGATGAGATAAAACCAACGGAAACCGACAGCTTTTGTGCTTCTTCCATGTCTTTAACTGAAAAGTCTATCCATGCAAGACCGGTACCAGCTAAAAATGGTATGAACTCAACTGGTGAATCTGCTATCATTTTAACCTGCCTGCCAGTTGGTGTGAGGGCTATACAAAAAGCCTTTTTTTTGTGCACATCAAATGAAGAATCGGGAACGTATTTAAAAACTCCGCTGAGTTCTACCAAAATTCCACAAATTTTCCAAAACCGTAAGCTTTGTATTGATTCAAAACTCGATTGATTCGCAACCGAGAGTTATTTCTGCACAATGAAGTTGTGCAGTTTCTCGAAAACCGTAAGCTTTGTATTGATTCAAAACTCGATTGATTCGCAACCGAGAGTTATTTCTGCACAATGAAGTTGTGCAGTTTCTCGAAAACCGTAAGCTTTGTATTGATTCAAATATATTCAAAATATTAGTGATGTGTATGAAACTAAACTTCCAGCAAGATCTGTTGTGGCTTATTTAGAGTTTATGCTTAGAATTTTTGGAATTTATACCACCAGATATTGAGCAATTACGCTTGGAGGGGGTTGTAAACTCTCCCTGTGTTATGCCAGAACTCTAATTTTTTCATGCGTTCAAACCTGAGAATAGTAGACATTATACTTGAATACACAACCGGGTTGAAACAATACTAACACTCAACAACTTTACAAGCCCCGATAGCAACAAAATTTATACGTAATGCAAATAACGTGCAAGAGAGGCTCGAGAAACATTTATGTGCATTATTTCAGATATACTTGAGATGCTTGCTGGCGATGGGCATATCTAAAAGTCGTGTTTTTATGAAAAAAAAACTCCTTGCACAGCAGTTAGAGAATTGCATTGGTAGTGATGAGCTTGCACTGCTTCCTCGGAGCTGGTATCTCATAGGTGATGCAATCATTGTTCGGTGGAAAAGTGGGGTAACCGTATGGAAATTGATTGGAGAAGCACTGCTAACAATATATCCGCGTGCCAGATACGTACTCTTGGATTATGGTATTTATGGAAACTTTCGAGAACCAAAAAGGGAGTTAATTGCATCCCGTTGTGCCATCACATCTTTTGAGACAATTCACCGGGAAAATGGTTGTCTTTTCAAGATTAATCCAATGCGCATTATGTTTTCAGCAGGCAATCTGCACGAGAGACAGCTGCTAAATGGAATCTGTGATGATGAAGTGGTTATTGATATGTTTGCTGGAATTGGGTATTTTACTGTCCCTATAGCGGTGCACTCAAAACCAAAAAAGATACTTGCAATTGAACTAAACGCACAATCGTACCAGTATCTTAAACAGAATATTAAACTGAACAGGATCGAACCACGAGTTGTGGCACTACATGGTGATTGTAGTAAACTTACACCAACTAATGTGGCAGACAGGGTGATTATGGGCTATTTATCATCAGAAAAGTACCTTCTGTCTGGCATCACCGCACTAACAAGTGGCGGAACCCTTCATTACCATGAAGCAGTTCCGGAGGTACTCTATCCACAACGTCCGATCAAACGAATTAAAAGAGCAGCACTTGAGTCAGGATGCGAAATCAAATCAATCGGATGCAGACGAGTGAAAAAGTATTCCCCAGGGGTTCTTCACTCATGTTTTGATGTGACAATCAGGTAATCACTTCAAAACATAACAATCTTATTAACCGTTAATCTCTTTTAGTATTTGTTCTGGCTTTCCAATGTCAATGAATGATTTCCAGCGTTTAAGGCATGCATCGCGATAATACGACTCGTTTAGAAACTGGCGTGAAAATCCATATATTGAAAGCTTCTTACGCACATTGTATAGGGTTGCGTCATCAATATCTATCTTCATTTTTCCGGATGTTTTGCCACGATCAAAATCTGTCCATGATTTAGCCTTGATAATTCCAGCCCTTTCTGCCTCATCAAACAGGTAAGTCCCTGGCGTAGGAGTAGTAATTCCAACGTATACCATCTCAGGCTGCATAGATTTTATCAATTTTATAGTCTTATCAATGTCTTCGTAAGTCTCACCAGGAGTGCCAATCATAACATTGCTAACAACGATCAGCCCTTCTTCCTTACATATTCTCAGTACATCATATGACTGCTTCTCTGTTGTACCCTTGCCGAGAATATCAAGCACCGACTGCGAGCCCGATTCAATCCCGATGCACACGCTGATGCACCCGGCATCTTTTAACCTGTGTGCCATATCCTTGTTGATGGTGTCGGCCCGGGTGTGACAGTACCAGGCTATTTTTTCACTCAGTCCACGCTTCTTCATCTCCTCGCAGAACCTGTACGTCCATCGTTTGTTCACTGTAAAAGTATCATCTTCGAGCATGAGTCCGCGAAGATTGTAGCGAGATATTAGGTATTCGATTTCATCAAACACGTTTTTAATACTTCGATACCGTGCCCTGTTGCCAAAAATCTTGTTCAGGCAGGGCTGGCAGAACTTGCATGTAAATGGGCACCCCCTGCTTGCAAATACATGAAGAGCAGGTGAGGGCAGTGGAAAGTTGGTCACAGGGTTTGAAAGCACTTTATCAAGAGGAAAAATATCTCTTGCCGGGAAAGGCAGAGAATCAAGATCAGCAATCGGCTCACGTCCTTGATTACGAACTAATTTTCCATCCTTGTAGTATATAATCCCTTTAACAGTGTGCAACCCCCTCGCACCCTCGAGCGCTTCTATAATTTCCCATACCGTGTGTTCGCCCTCGCCAACCACTACAATGTCCACATCCTTCTCTCTTATAACTTCATCCGAACAGACGGTTGGATGAGGGCCTCCGAGCACGACAACAGCACCAAGATGTTTTTTTGCAATACCTGCAATCCGCAGGGCACGCGGCATCTCTATTGTCATAGCACCGATACTTACAACATCAGCGCCACTTGCTGCAATACTGTGTGTGGCTTCATCCCAACTATTAAGAAATCGAAGGTCCAATCCTTCGACCTGTACACCATGCTTTTGCAGATAGCTTCCAATGTATGCAAGACCGATAGGAAGGTAGCTTGTTTTCATGTCAAAAGATTCGCCAGGGGAAACCAACAAAACCTTCAAATCAACAACACCAGACAATACATAATGCAGAGTTTTTTATAGATGGATAAACTGGGCCTGCTGCGATTCGAACGCAGGACCTCACGGTTATCAGCCGTGCGCTCCACCTGGCTAAGCTACAGGCCCATTGTAGAGTAACAAAACAGGCAGTATTATATTTAAGTTTTCCTTTCTGTGAGGGCTGTCAACTTATTGTGTGTTGGCATCGTTTCGACCTGGTTGTACATTTAGGCATAATGTCTACTATTCTTAGATTTTTGAACGCATGAAAGAAATTAGAGTTCCGGCATAACACCCAAAGAGTTTACAGCCCCCTGCATAAGAAAGTCTTAAGTAGTCTAAACGTCATTATTAAAGTGGATGATAATATGAGTGTTGGACAGGAATTATTGAATGTTCCCTTTGGGGATATGATAAAAGAGATGGCATTAGCTATCGCAGAGAGTCAACAGGCACTGGATATGAACTCGATAGAGGTTGCACAGGCGCTTGCCGAGATAGAACTTCCGGCAGGTAGTGTTATCCTAGCGATCGAGCAACCGGTTGATGAAGATGGCAATCCGACCGGTTCACCCACGCTGGTTACAAACACGGATCCGATGAACCTTCTAACATACGGTCTCCAGCCAAGGTTCTATGAGTTCACAGAGTCGATCATCGAAGTGAAGATGACGATCTCGATGAAGACTGAGCGATCGCTTGAGAGGGAGTATAAGAAAGAGTTTAAGTTCAAGAATAAGACTACATTTGAGAGCAGCTTTAAATCAGGCGGTTTATCAAGCTTCTTATTCGGAAAAGCTAAGGCAAAACTCAAAACAGAGACCACGGTTGCATACACTTCAACCTACAACGCAAAGTACAAATCCAAGTACACATTCTCAGAGACCGGAACGAGTCTCCTCAGGACAACTTTGAAGCCGGTACCTCCACCAGAACGCGCGGTACCAACTCTTAAGATACAGGCTCCAGCTTCAGGATCTCCATAATCCTCCCTTTTTTTTATCCTTTAAGGAGCGGGATTATTTATGGGAAACGAAGCTGGAAAGAAAGTGGTCATTGAAACGCTCGTAGCACCGCTTGGAAGTATCCTCAAGTCTGTTGGAGCTTCGCTTGCAGAAGCGCAGCATGCACTTGATGAGAACTCGATTGCAACACAGAATGTGATCGATCTCGCGGTTGAGAATGGTGAGACCAAGTACGATTTGCAGGCACAATGGTATCACTTTCCCGAGGTTGATCTTGAACTTAAGATGGCTCTCTCGATGAAGGCAGAGGCAGAGGTTGATAAGAAAGGAAAGATACGAGGGTACAAACCGATTCTAAAATCGGCACCGATAAATGCGGCTTACAAAAACACATATAACTATGATACCAGTGGTTCAAGCCAGATAAAGGCAAAAATCGTCTCGATACCACCTGTTTCAAAGATTCAAGAAGAATGATGTGGTTAGGATGGTAGAGGAATACAGGGTAAAATATGATAGCCTTCGCAGGGATTTTATCGCAAAGGAGGCAGAGATTGGTGAGCTTAGAACCAATGTAAAGAGGCTCCAGCTTGAGCGTTCGAATATACCACCAGATCGCCTCGTTTCAAGCTTTGGAGATGCGCTTGAGAAGATGCAGATCGCCCTTTCAGAGAAGAGTACGCGTGTTAAGTATCTTGTCAGCGATATGGAGGTTGAGTTAAAGACAAATGTGGCATTTAACGATGATAAGAATGAGATATCCTACCAGCTTCCAAAACTTGATGACACGTTACCTCCTGAAAACCTGAGCACGATCCGTTTCAAGATTAAGATGCTGCCAGGAGAAAAGGTATCTGGTGAAGAAGTCTTTGACTATGATGAAGTTCCGAACCTCCATTATCTCACGCTCGATGATGCAAAGTACCGGATAACGTTAAAGGGGTTCACGGTTGGCGAAATCAGTTATGAAAGAACCAATCGGGTTGAACCAGGTGTTGTTCTTTCACAGATTCCATCTCCATTCTCGCTTGCAGCCCCCAAAAGCCCTGTTGACTTAACGGTCGCAGAGCCTACTCTGAAACTGACAAAAGTCCCAAACCTCACTAGTCTCTCGCTCGAAGAGGCAGAAAAAGTTTTAAAATCAATTAATCTGGAAAAGGGAAAGATTACAGAGCGAAAAAGCGAATTGTTACCAAATACCGTGATAAAACAGAGTGTCAAAGCCGACGAAGAGGTTAAAATTGCGACCGTGATTGATCTCGTGGTTGCAAAAGAGAAAGAAAAACCTGTCGATGTGAAACTGACAAAAGTCCCAAACCTCACTGGTCTCCCACTCGAAGAGGCAGAAAAAGTTTTAAAATCAATTAATCTGGAAAAGGGAAAGATTACAGAGCGAAAAAGCGAATTGTTACCAAATACCGTGATAAAACAGAGCATTGCAGCTAATAAAGAAGTTAAAATCGGTAGCACGATCAATATTGTGATTGCAGCGAAACAGAGAAAAATAGATCTTCGTTTAAAGAGATCGCAGGCAAGTCTAAGAAAAGCAAACCCAAGAAAAACCAATAAGAATGTAAAAGCGTTGTAGGATGGATAAAGAGGGTGAGAGATGAACATTGAGACATTTATCGTCCAGTTAAACAGACCTCTGACGACAAATAAAATTGAAGCTTTCAAAAAAGCGGTGATTGAACGTGGTGGCACAATCAAGCTTGTGGCAAACAAGGGCGCCTTTGTCATAAGCATCGATCATATCTTCTCCAATGAACTTAGAGCCATGTCGATTGTAAAGCTCATCGGCGGTGTTGGCATACGCAAGCATAGTGTGCCCCCTATCAAGAAACGGACTGAAACCTAAGTTTGACAGATTCTATTCTTTCTGAAATATAACGCCCCCTCTTTTAGCCTGTAAGTTTTTGTGTTTTGTCAGGAAAATTCAATTGATAATCCTAATTACTTTAGTAATCAGGACTTACTTACAGAGCAAGCATAAAAGAATGAAAAGGCAGTTGATCAAACTTATCTATTGTTTTAGTTTCTCTAGCTGTAATCGAAACTCTTTACGGTGTCTTTTTTCTTCATCCAGAATGTGTTTCAACGTTCCAACAGTTTCAGCATCACTTTCACCAATTAAGTCTATCTGCTCTTGATACCGCTTAACAGCATAGTTTTCCAAATCATACTGCTTCTGCAAATACCCTTTAAGATCCTCACTCCCAAAATCAAGCTCCTTATGCTCCATTACCGGAACGCCACCTTTTTTAACGATGAGATCTCCAAGCCAGTTCATATGACGCATTTCATCGATGGCAATGGCTTCGGTCAACCTGCTTGGCACACAATTCTTCATGAGGAAAGCGTTTCTCATATAGACCATAGATACTTCAATCTCTAATACAAAATCCTGATTCAACAACCGTATTATCTCTTTATCGTCCAAAACAACAACATCCTTTTAGTTTTAGTTGTAGAATTAGTAATCTTCATATCATAAAAAAGTTTCGGAATTAAATTATAGTCGCCTGTATAACATTTGATAAAACGGAGTGTCTTTTAACCTAAGTTTGACAAATTCTACTCTTTCTGAAAGATGGCGTCCCCTCTTTTAGCCTGTAAGTTGTTGTGTTTTGTCAGGAAAATTCAATCCCTCGAGACCAAAGATATCAAAGACTTCTCCCTGATTAATCCAACTCACCCAAGCTCTGCTGATACTAAAATTCTCAAGTAAAGCTTATAGCTCACAAGAGCCATTACCAACGAATTTAGATCCTTGCCATTCTTCTCATATTTACCAAAGACAGCAGGAAAACCGGGTTTTTCATACTGCCTACAAACAGCAAAGATCGTCCCAACCGGAAAATAAATATTATCATTTAGGGTGATACCAAACGTCCCCAGTCTTGTTTGACTAAACATAAACTAAACTCAACTGAGAACACTCCTGATAAACTACAACTGTCAAAGTTAGGTTACAATACTCCTGCGATATCCTCGATGACATTCAAGCATGCTTGGATCCTGTCAGAGGCCCCTGTTATTGCCCTGCCTATGACGAGTATGGAAGCGCCATCTTTTACCGCATTTGAAGGAGTCATAACCCTTCTCTGGTCTACCCCTGCCTCTGCCCCCTGCCTCCTGATTCCGGGCGTTATAAACATAAAATCAGCAGGAAGCTCGGACCTAATATGCAAAAGATCAGCTCCGCTGCATACTATGCCAGAAAGACCTGCTTCTTCTGCAAGCTTTGCAAGGCAGAGAACCTGCTCATCAACAGCTCCTGGAATGTTTAACTGGTTGTTCATAATATCCTTATCTATGCTGGTAAGAATCGTCACGCCTATGACTTTTGGCTTCTTGGTGACGTCTGCTTCTAAGACTCCTGCAACTGCTGCCTTCATCATCTCTAACCCCCCCAAAGCATGAATATCGAAAATTTCAACCCCAAGTTCTGCTGCTGCAACTGCCGCTCCCCTGACTGAGTTAGGAATGTCGTGATACTTGAGATCCAAGAAAACTTCCGAACCATAAGATTGAACAAGATTCACAGCCGCTGGTCCAAATCTTGTGAAAGTCTCCTTTCCTATCTTGAAAAGTCCAACAACAGGATTTAGTTCCTCTACTCGGCCCTTAATCTCATCCATGCTTTTTAATCCATCAAGTGGCAGACATATCATCTTTCTTGCAGCCTCCTCTTTTTCGTTAAGTTCTCTCATTAATATCACCTAATTTTTCTTTTCTCCCCCGGAAAATCCATGTTTTGGCCCCCATCCAGTGGGGTCAGAATTCCACTCCCGAATCAATGTAAGCTTATCGTTCTCAATAAAGTCGTTCTCTGCAGCAACTCTTATCAAAGTAGAGAAATCTGTCAAAAAAATCGTATTGCATTTACCTTCCTCAAATTTCGTCTTTGCATTTTCAAATTCATACGTGAATATCGCAACCACAGCCTGTACGTACGCATCTGCTTCGAGACATGCCTCCACAGCATTAAAACTGCTTCCGCCAGTGCTTATAAGATCTTCTACAACTACAACCTTCTTTCCAGAGATGTTTCCCCCCTCGATAAGGTTATCTTTTCCATAACCCTTGGATTTTTTTCTGATATACACCATGGGCTTATCGAGGCGATCGGCAACGAGTGCAGCCCATGATATTGCTGACGAAGCTGTACCTGCAATAATTTCAGGGTCAATCTCTTTTATCTTTTCTGCAAGAGAATCGGCAATGGCACTCCTTTCTCCAGGGTAAAAAGTCAGTTTTCTGTTATCGCAATAGATGGGGCTTCGCATTCCTGAGACGTATGTGTATGGCGTCTCTGCATTAAGTGTGACTGCTTCTTTTTCCAGCAGGATTTTTGCTATTTGTTCTTTTGAATCATCTCTCATCAAAAACAACTCCCCCTTTTAGGGTACTTGTTTCTTGACGTACAGGGAAGTATAAATGCACTTTCTTCTCTTGCTACTTATTTTCTATGCACTCGACTGCTTCGCACTCGAGAATTAAAAGTTGCCGGTTATTTTCTATGCACTCGACTGCTTCGCACTCGAGAATTAAAAGTTGCCGGTTATTTTCTATGCACTCGACTGCTTCGCACTCGAGAATTAAAAGTTGCCGGTTATTTTCTGCGAAAGCGAAGTTGTACAGTGCTTTCGCAACCAAGAGTTAAAAGTTGCCGGTTATTTTCTGCGAAAGCGAAGTTGTACAGATTATAATGGTTTTCATTCACAGCCTCTCCATCTTACATAATCTGAAACAGGAACTTTCTTCCCTGACTTAATCCTTGCAAAATGATTGAACTCCGGATTGCCTTCCACATCTTTTGATTCAAATACCGGCCCTTCCTTGCAGACAACCTTGTCCCCACACATACACTGCCCGCACACACCAAATCCACATTTCATATATCTCTCCATGCTTATAAAGCATTTTTTTCGGTGCTTTTTGCAGATCTCAATCACCCTTGACATCATGATTTCAGGTCCGCAGCAGAAGACCTGGGACACTTTATCAGGAGCAGATAATTTCCCTTCTAAAATCTCTGTGACAAATCCCTTCTTTCCAAAAGTCCCATCGTCTGTAGTGAAATGAGCATCCTTGAAACGGTTCCTGAAAAGGAGCATATCTTTTGATCTTGCACCAATAATACTATTTGACTTCTTTATTTTTTCTATCAATGGAGCCAGCGAAGACACACCACACCCACCCCCAATTACAATAGTACTGGAATCCGGATCAGGGAACCCGATTCCATAAGGACCACGTATGCCAATTATGCCTGCTTTCTTCGTGCCAGCAAGTTTCTTCGTGAACTTGCCCTTAACTTCAAATGTTATACCTATTCGGTCTTTCTCAAGATAACTTACGCCAAATGGCTTTTCATCAACGCTTGGAATCCATACCATCACAAACTGACCTGGAACAAAACCATCAAGAGTATTTTTGACAAAAATAGTGAAAAGGTCTTTTGCTTCCTTTTCAATCTCAAGTATCTCCAGTGACATTGGGTAATCATCCCTCATATACAACACCAATTATTTCCTTTTAGTTTATTTGTTCTACACAACGAAGTTGTGTAGGTAATCATCCCTCATATGTAACACCAATTATTTCCTTTTAGTTTATTTGTTCTACACAACGAAGTTGTGTAGGTAATCATCCCTCATATGTAACACCAATTATTTCTTTGAGAGACAAATGTCCTTTTTTCTTCATCCAGTCTTCCATCTCGTTTGCAATCTTCTTGAAAACATCAAACCCCCGATAATATATGCCAGTCCCGACTCCCAGTGCTGATGCTCCAGCCATCATCATTTCGATTGCATCTCTCCCAGTTGTAATTCCGCCAGTACCAATAATAGGAATCTTTATTGATTGATAGATATCATAAACGCATCTTACTGTAACAGGAGTTATCGCAGGGCCGCTAATACCACCTACCTTGAAATCCAGTATCGGCTTTCCGGAATCTATATCAATCCTCATGCCAGGCCCATGCGTGTTGCCCATGTTTATTGCGTCTGCACCTGCCTTCTCGGCAGCTTTCGCCACAATAGTAAGGTCAGGAACATTGGCAGATAGTTTGATTATGATGGGGAGTCTGGTCGCTTTCCTGACTGCTTTTGTTATTCTGTATGTCGCTTCAGGAGTTCCCTGTCCAGCCAGAACCCCAAATCCCGGTGTATGCGGGCACGATAAAGGAATTTCGATTGCATCAAACTTAATGTCCTTTAACTCCTCAATAACAGCGACAAAATCCTCTGCTTTAGTCCCTATTACACTTCCAATTACAGGAACACCGATTTTATCAATATCTGAGAATTCTTTTTTTGCCTCGATCATCCCTGGATTTGAGTAACCGACAGCATTCATGAAAACATCTCCAAACGAGAACATGGTAGGATTGTTATGCCCCAATCTTTCCTCTTTAGAGATTGATTTAATCGTTACAGCGCCAGCACCATTATCAGCAATCTTATTCATAGAGCCTACAGAGGTGCCCATTATGCCTGAAGCCAATATAAGCGGATTGGATAGCTTCATGCCTAAAAAATCTGATTTTATTGTTATCATCATTATTTCGTTAATCTGTTATGGTTTAAGCCACATATGCGCCGCCCCCGATTAAAACCGGGGCATCCTTGTTAAGTTCCATAACTAATATTATACATATCAGTTTTAAGTCTATGCTACTTTTCCCTGTAGCAACTCAAAGAACTCTTCAACGGTTAACCCAGCATCCCTTATGATGTTTCTGAGTGTTCCTTTTTTCACTACACGATAATTAGGCACTACAACGCGAACTTGGGGATGTTTTTCCATACAAAGTGTGACATGATTGCCCTTCTGGTGATGTGCGTAAAATACTGCACGTTTTAAGGATTTAATCACTTGTTCTCCCGAGACAACAGGAATTTTTGTTATATGGTTACTTCCTTAATAACTACTTTATATCTCATTTCCTTACCACCATTTAATAATAGAAATATTTTTGATATTTAAAAGGCTTTCCATCTTCATAGCCTTGCACTTTTTAAATTTTATCGATATCCACAGTAAATTTCTTCAAATTAATCTTATAAAAAAACTAAAGCCCGGTGAGGTTTGAGGTAAAATACACGTTGATGTGGGGGTAACTTCCTTAATTTCACAATATAAAAAATAGCTATCGATATCGATTTCCATGTAAAAAGCAACTTCACCCAATCTACATAGATTATATAGTTAAACACCCAACTTTTAGGACTTTTGAATGTGTGGCGCAAATTTATTAATCCATGATTTAACGTAGCTTAATTTCTTTGAACATTCAAAAAACTGCACAACTTCACTTTCGCAGAACTGTACACGGAGCGTACAGTTGTTAATTCTTGATTGAGTTATCAATCAAGTGCATCATATTTCCTTAAGCAGTGTAAACACTGCCTGCTGGCATCTTGATGTTGCAAGTGGTAGATTCCATACCTGTTCAGACCTGTCCACGACAAGATTACTGATTCCCCGGACTTCAACAAGTGGAACATCATAAATGGTGCACACATGAGCTGCTGCTGCACCCTCCATGTTTTCGCATATGCCACCAAAAAGACGATGTAAGCGTTCACCTTGTTTTTGTGTGCCTGAGCAGCAAGACATAGTAACAAATGTACCAGTACGTGGTGCATAGCCGTTATTTTTCAAAACTTCCATAGCGCGTTTAGATAGCTCAGCATCCAGTAAAAATTCATTATAACAGGTGTTCCCTGGTGTATCAATAGTTGGCAGATTTATCTGTTGAAGATCGCAAAAACCATCTGGCGTGAGAATCCCTTCGTCACCATATACCTCCTTTGTAGCTACTGTTAAATCTCCGGTTGTTATCCCTGTATCCGTATAAGCTCCAGCACACCCAAACAGAATCACCCTTTGAGGGTTTATTTGTTCCATGATTGCCGTTAATGTGTGCGATACATTGGTTTTTCCAACCCCGCTTACAACAAGCAGGATCTCATTGCCGGCGAGTTCTCCCAAGTGTGCTTGCCTTTTTCCTATAGTCATTGAGATAGTGTTTTTGATTTTATCATTGAGGTGTTCTGCCTCAGCTTTCACAGAACACAACAGTACGGTAATCTCATGCATCCTTTTGCCGGTTTGTATCTTATTTATTCTTATAGTTTTAGCCCCTGTTGCAAACTTGAGGTCATGGGAATAATTTTCTACGGAAGATATGACTATAGGAACTATTAAATAATCGAGTTACATTATGTCCTGAAAAAGAGGTACATTAACATAATTTTTTATGTGAGGACATGTTTATGGATTTTAAAGTTCTTGTAACTGACCAGATTGCAGAGGAAGGTATTGAGATACTCCAGCAGAAATTTTTAGTGGATATTGCAACCGATTTAACCTCTGGTGAATTGATTAAGAGAATACCTGTGTACGATGCTCTGATGGTTCGAAGCCAGACGATGGTGACAAAAGATGTCATCGAAGCTGGCAGTAAGCTAAAAATAATCGGTCGTGCAGGTGTTGGAGTGGATAATATCGATGTGGATGCTGCCACCCAGAAGGGTGTAGTGGTGGTAAATGCTCCAGAAGGAAACACCATCTCTGCTGCCGAACATACCGTTGCTATGATCCTTGCACTCTCGAGGGAGATACCAGATGCACATGCAAGTCTGAAGGCTAAAAAATGGGAGCGTAAGAAATTCCTTGGAGTGGAACTCCGGGGCAAGACTCTTGGGGTTATTGGACTGGGCCGTGTTGGTGCAGAGGTTGTGCGAAGAGCGATGGGTTTTGAAATGAACGTTCTTGCTTATGATCCATATATTTCAGATGAAATAGCTAGTGAACTTGGAGTAAAGCTTACAACTGTTGACGACCTCATTAAAAAATCAGACTACATCACAGTTCACGTACCACTGACCGCAAGCACCAGAGACCTGATCGGAACCGTGGAGTTTGCCAAAATGAAGCCTTCTGCGCGGGTGATAAACTGTGCTCGCGGCGGTATAATCAACGAAGATGCACTATATGATGCGCTCAGACTCGAAAGGATTGCAGGAGCAGCCATTGATGTATTTGTTGAAGAGCCTCCACTCAAAAGCAAGCTCTTGGAGCTTGATAACATTGTACTCACACCACATCTTGGGGCATCCACAGAGGAGGCACAGATAAAAGTAGCAATTACTGTTGCAGAACAGATTAAGAATAAATTATCAGGACAGCAAGTAAAAAATGCTATAAACATGCCCTACGTGCGTCCAGAGGTTGTGAATATTATCGCCCCGTATGCACACTTGGCAGAAACACTTGGTCTTATTGGTGCACAGCTTGTTGGAGGCAACTATGATGCTGTGGAAGTCTCTTACCAGGGCGATATTGCAAACAAGGATGTTGATACTGTTACTATAGCTGCTCTAAAAGGCTTGCTGGAGTCTGCTCTTGGTTCGGGTGTGAATTATATCAATGCACCGGTAATTGCAAAAGAGAGAAAAATAAAAGTTACTGAAAGCAAATCAGATACTACAGACTGCTACCCAAGTGTCGTAAGCTTGATCATTACTTATGGAGATGCTGCCAAGAAAGTAAATGGTATTGTTGTCGGCAGTGAGAATCGCATCGTGCAGATAGATGATTATCACATAAATATCACTGCAAGTAAATATATGATACTGGTAATACACGAAGATCGACCAAATATAATAGGTCCATGCTGCGTGGTACTTGGAAAGCACAACACCAATATCGCAGGCATGCAGGTAGGACGCATCAAACAGGGGAGTAATGCCATAATGATTCTAAACATCGACACACCCATAACAGAAGAGATTCTAAAAGAAGTGCAGGCAGTAGATGGCATCGTCAGTGCCAGGCAGATAGTATTATAGTCCTGTATTTTCAAGGCACAAAGTAGCCAATGGTGATATAGCACTGTACAACTTCGTTTTCGCAGAAATTAATAGCAAGTATTTTCAAGGCACAAAGTAGCCAATGGTGATACGGCATGAGTAAAGATTTAAACTACAATCAATAGTTATTTCCGTACACGGAGTGTGCGGGGGATACAGCATGAGTATGAATCTAAACAAAGAGTTGAGTTTGTTGTTTGAGGGCCATGCAAATCAGTTGAAAGAGCAGTGGATATCTGAGATGAAAAAGCTTGGTTTTCTTGAACAGGTGAGCGATGATGAAATAGAAAAACAGTTCACTAATCTATGTGATATAGTTGTATCAACCTTAAAAACTGGTAAATATGACGATGCTGAAAAATATGCAAGAGATATAGCACAGAAAGCTGTGCTTCAGCACATGACTGTTGACCAGGTTATAGGCGGCATGTTAAAACTTCAGGATGTGTATCAATGTTTCATATTTGAAAAATTCAAAGATGATAAAAGACTTTGCGATCTTGTATCTGCTTGTGCAACCGTTATAAATAAAATAGTATCTATCAATGCTCTTGCTTTTGTTGAAGAGAGCGAGCAGGAGATTCTGCAACAGCAGAAAGAAGCGATGCTTGCTTTATCCATACCAGTACTGCAAATACGGGATGAAATGCTAATAGTGCCACTGATAGGAATTATTGACTCCGCAAGGTCACAGCAAATCGTGGAGGAACTGTTAAACAAAATTGCTGAGTACCAGGCATCCATTATTATTATTGACCTTACAGGAGTTCCAATTATTGACAGCCTGGTAGCAAACCATATAATAAAAACTGTGCAGGCAGCAAAAATGCTTGGTGCAGAAACCATTATCACAGGAATAAGCCCACCAAATGCGCAGACACTGGTAAACATTGGTGTTGATATTTCAACATTGATTACAAAAAACAATCTTCGTACAGGTCTTAAGTTAGCTGACGAAATGCTTCAGAAGTGAGGTGCCCTGGTTGGATATCCCCATCTTAAAAATTGAGAATTTTCTTGTTGTGACCATTCAGACAGAAATGTCGGATGATGAGATATTAAAGCTTCAAAAAGATATATTATCTAGAATTAAAGAAGTTCGTGCATCCGGATTGGTTATTGACATTACTGCCCTTGATGTGGTTGACAGTTTCATGGGCAGAACTCTTTCAAACATTGCAAACACCGCTAATCTCCTTGGTGCAAAGACTGTTGTTGTTGGAATTCGTCCTGCGGTTGCATTAACACTTGTAGAACTTGGAATACGTATCAAGTGGAATCTAAATACTGCATTGAACCTCGAAAAAGGCATAGATATGTTAAAAAAATGTATTGAAATAAGAGGTTAGGTGGTTTCGTTTTGAGTGAGATAGAAAAAAGAATATCAATCAAATCCAGTGCAGACATCATTACTGCACGGGGTGTCGGGAGAGAAATGGCGAAACAACTTGGTTTTAACATCGTTGATCAGACAAAAATAACCACTGCTATCTCAGAACTTACCAGGAACATCGTCACTTATACAGGCAAAGGCAAAGTGATCATAAAAAGGATACACAGTGATGTTGATAAAAGGGATGGTATGGCAATTATATGTACTGATAAGGGACCTGGTATAGAAAGCATTGAACTTGTTCTCGAAGCTGGATACAGCACATCAAACAGTCTTGGACTTGGACTGTCTGGTGCAAAAATGCTCATGGATGACTTTGACATCAAATCAAAACCTGGAGAAGGTACCAGAGTAACGATTAAGAAATGGTTAAGATAACACGTTATGCAAGTTGCTACTGAAGTGCTATATGTGAACAGTGAAGCAAGCATTGTAACTGCACGAGAAACGGTGAAAAAAATTGCAGAAAATATTGGGTTTGATATTTACGATCAATATCGAATTGCTACTGCTGTCTCAGAACTTGCTGAAAATGCAGTAAAATATGCAGATGGCGGAACCATAGAGTTCCATCCGATTGATAGAGGGCTTGAAATTATCTGCAAGGATTCCGGCAGAAACATGATGCAAAAAAATACTGGGCACGGTCTTGGAATCGGTCTTAAAAGCATTGAACATCTGATGGATGAAATGATTATTACAACAGAAGCATACGGAACATGCATCCTAACAAGGAAGTGGCTAAAATGAATGTTGGTGTAGTCAGTCGACCAAAGAAGGGTTTTAGTGCAAATGGGGATTCCTACTTGATTGAAAAAATCGATCAGAAAATATTAATCAGTGTTATTGATGGGATAGGGCATGGAGTTCATGCAGACAATGCTGCAACCAGATGTGTGAACACCATAAAAAAATACATTCAATCCAGCAAAGATTGCAATCTAATCATTCTTTTTAATCGATGCCATGAAGCACTTAGAAACACTGATGGCGTGGTCATGGCCTCAGTTCTCATCGATGCACCATGTGACACGATACGCTATGCAGGAATCGGCAATATTGCAACACGCATTATCGGTATAAAAAATATTTATCCTATACCAAGAGGGGGTATAGTCGGGTACAACATGCCCGCAGTAAAAGAATACACATATCCATACAAAAGAGGAGATTTAATACTTATGTATACAGACGGTATAATCTCAAGAATCAACTCAGACCTGTGCATCAGACTGCAAAACCTTGAAGAACAGAGAATAGCGGAAGAACTATTCAAACAGTATGCACGAGAAGATGATGATGCGACGCTGCTTGTAGCGCGTGAGGAGGGTATATGAATCCCGAAGAACTGAAAGAGACATATATAGCACTTCTTAATGACTATCTATTTGAAGGAGATGATGAAGCAGCACTCTACAAAGCCTATGAATTCAGCAGAGAGAGTATAAATGAAAGAGTTGGACTTGAAGAAATAGCTGCTGTCCATATAGATAGTATTGGAAAACTGATTAATAAGGTGCCATTCAATGAAATTCCGCTTATCATCTCAAAATCCTCTATTTTCCTTCTTGAATTCATTATGAACTTCAGCCTCCTCTATAAAGAATACTTTGAGCTGTGGGAGAGAACCGGCAGTCAGCTGCACGAGGCAATAACACAGACAGGGGATGCACTGACAGCATGTTTAAACCTCGATAAAACTCTTGAAATAATTTCAAGTTTAATACAAAAAACTACTGGAAGCGATTCCATATTAATTTATCTATTAAAAAACTCACACCTGAAACATGCACATACAGAGAATATTGTGATAGAAACTCTACCTAAAGAAACTACCATGCACAATACTTTTGCATGGGATGCTATATCTGATGCATCGATTAAAACCTTAATAACACCAGAAGATATGAAAAAGTATCCTGCTCCAAAGATTAAAAATGGAATAGAGCCATTATCTGCTGTTGCAATACCACTCATTGGAAAAAATATGGTCATTGGTGCTGTTGAATGCTACTATGAACTACCTCATAAATTAACCGAACTGGATAATAGTACTTTACTAAACTTAGCAAGCAGTGCAGCAAAAAGCATAGAGAATATATATCAGATCAAAATAACAAAAGAACACAAAAAAATGTTAACGCCAGATGAAGCATCCAGTCGATGTAGAATTGCACGAAGGGTAATACTTGGGGAAGGAGTAGAAGGCTATCATCTTCAAAATAATAAAGTCTGTAGGGGGTTAAAAGGACTGGTGAAACATCTTGACAGCATCAAAGAAGAAGATGTCAAGTGGGTAGTGAGATGGATAGAGTACCTTGGTGATACTGAACTTGCCCCCCGAATCAAGGCACATCCAGAAGAGTTTAAAGAAATCATCAGCGACAGGTATGAACAGCTTGAGAAGTTTGCCCTATAGCCTGAACTCCAGTAAACGCTCATGTTGTTTTACGTTTACCGGACTTCATAACTTTTCAGATACGACCTGACTTATTTCGATGTACCTAAAACTGTCTCGTGGAGTTCATACACATCCGAACCATGACATTTGGTACAATACACATTTCGTGAAAGATGTATTTTCACCAGGTCTCCATTGGATGGCTGGAATGAATCCGGAGGTGCTGCATGACAATTTTCACATGTTACATGCCCGGCTTCTGCTTTTGGTATGCTGAGATCTGTTGCTGGGCCATGACAACTTTCACACTTAAGATTTACAGTGCCAGTTCCAATGTGTATAGGATGTACATCACTGCCGTGACATTTGAAGCAGTATTTACCACCTTCTTTATGGGGTAACAACGTTCCTGAATCGACATGACACAAATCACATTTTATTGGTTGAGGAGCTGTGACAACCGTTGTTGGTTTTGGAGTGGGCTCCGGTGTTTGTACTGGTGTTGTTTTTTCCGGGGTTTCCGGAGCTGTTTTGACAGGAGTTTCCGGAGGTTTTTCAACCGGTGTTTTTGGATCTATGTCTGTGCAACCCATGGATAGTATTACCATTGCTGCAATAATGAGCACTGTACAGATAATTGGGCCTTTTTTTTTAAAAATCATAACTATTTCACATTTGGTTATAAGAAAAATGTTGTATTTAAGTGTTTTGATATTGGGTGGTTGTAAAGTTATTGGATGTTGGCATTGTTTCGACCTGGTTGTATATCCGGGTATAATATCTACTGTTCTCAGGTTCGAACAGACGAAAAAAATAACACCTGAGTAATTTGACAGCCACACAAAAAAGAAAGATATTTATGTGGTTATAGGTTTATGAGTAATAATAGTAATTATTAGTAAATTAATTAAGGGGTAATAAAAAAATGAAAGGTAAACATATATTGTTGTTGTCCTGTAGCATTTTAGCTATTGGACTGTTTATACTGCCCTCAACCCTTTCAATGTTTGTGGGACAGCACACATGGTATAGTGTTAAGAATCCGGATGATATGGAAAATTTATGTGCAAAGTGTCATCAGCCAGAGGTTGAGGAGTGGAACACAAATTTAGCTCGTGGTGGTGCACATGCAACTTTTGAGGTGAATTACGTAGGCACTTCAGGGTGCAGTATCTGTCATCAGATTAATGAAACAATACTTGAAACTGATTATGGCTTGAATATTACCTCGTTGAAAGGCTATAACTTTGAAGATTTCACACGACAAGGTCTAACCAATACAAGTAATTCGGCTGATTTCCAGGGAAATTGGCGAAATCAGACAACCCCACATGCTGCAATAAAGGTAGATTGTGGAGACTGTCATTACAATGCAACAGTACAATTGGCCGATTCTAGTTCTGCACACAGTGATTTCTACAATCAATCCACAGGTGCTGCAACCGACAGCTCTGCATGTATCGGATGCCATACCATGACCGATATCAATATCACATGGTACAAGTTCGGCGGGCTTAATATCAATGCAAGTATAAACACAACAAGTGAGGACTGGAATATTACCGTTACCACGAATACGACACTCGTGAATTAAGATGATCTTTGATATTGATCATCTTTAATTTTTTTTAAATATTTAATATTTCTATATATGATAGACTATGTCGTTTGTAGAAGAGTTTATTGGGATATTATCATCTTCATTTTTTTATTTATTGTATACCAATCAAATTTTATTAATCTTGTTTTTTTTCACGTTAATCTTTTTTATAATTTTACGTAATATACATGTGAGAAATTCCACGTTCTTTCCAGATGTTATTAGTACCTTAATAAAAAAAATCACTTACCAAAACCAGAAAAAATCTGTCGAAAGCAGGGTGGGACACTATGGCGAGTTATCAAAAAGACAGAGAGTTTTACCGGTGATTGTTCCACTGTTTATTACGATCTTTATTGCATACCTCATCCTTAACCACTACGTATTTCTTGCTATTGTAACTTCAGGCAGCATGTCGCCTGCTCTTGAGGTAGAGGATCTGGTTCTCATACAGAACCTGCATGTCAACCCACAACAGGGCGAAATTATCATGTTTAACACAAAAAAAGCGAGTATGCCAGTCATTCATCGGGTATATTCAGTATCCGGGGATGCCATCAAAACAAAGGGTGACGCAGTAGCGTTTCCTGACGACTGGACTCTAAAAAAAGAAAAGATACAGGGAGAAGCTGTATTATTTCAAGATAAACCGATAATAGTTAAGAATATTGGTGCATATCTGTTGTTTGATCCAAATAAAGTACAAATTACAAAATATGGGTCTGAAATGTACAGAGCAAGCCAGATTCTTAAAAATGTCAAAAAACTTGGATTTACAATATTTATGATCTGCATACTGCTCTATATTTTCCTTGCTGCGAGCAGCAAACACTAAATAACCATATAATCGTTGTTGATTTAAGATGAGCGGAAAAACCGGTATTTCATTATTTGGAAAGTTTGGTGCTATCTGCATAGTTATTGCTGGAATTTACCTCATATACCTGTCCTATCAGCCAGTAATTGACCTGTTGTCCGGAGAAAAATTTGAGCAAAAAGATATTATTATAAATCTAACAATCATGCTGCTTGGAGTGGCTACACTGTGTGGTGGGATCGATCTTGTAAGAAGAACAATCGCACTTGAGCAACTGATTGATGTTGGGTTTGAAAGTGAAATTTATACGCGACTTGAACCGATCCTTAAAGAAATTGCAGGAACTCAGGTGATGATTGATAAAATTGAAGAACGTATGAACAGTATGAACACCAATATTGACCGACTCGGAAAGCGTTCAGTCACTCTCACAATCCAGGGGGGCGGGTCAGCATACGGCATTGATATTGCTTCGGAAATATCGCGTTTTCTTCGATTGGTTTTGTTAATCAATGCCACTCTTGCAGTATTTTTATTCCTTTTGAGTTTTACACGTGCTTACACACCGTACCTGATAACAATGCTGTACATCATCTGGTGGCTTGAAATCACATACGATTACAACCTCTGGCAGCGGTCATCCGCATGGGTTTGGGCATTTATCCCGATACTGACTATCCCAATCACAACGATTCTATTTGAGGTAATCTATGGTGGAGGAACACTCATCGGAAGCATGACCCTTGGACTTGTAATGTATGCAACGGCATACTTTACATGGAGCAAGTATATTATCGAGGGATGTTTACCATTTGATTTAAATAAGCTGACAAATAAAATTCCAAAAGAAAATAAAGGAATAGCACACCTGACAACACTAAAAGAAAAGCTTACTCGAAAGCGTCACGCAATTTCGACATATTTAATTATAAGTTCACTCGTTTTTGGATTATTGTTAGTTTTGCAGATGATTAATATAAAATACAACCTGAAATGGATGCCTGCATATTCACCTGACTATCTGGTACTGACAGGTATTTTGCTTGTCGTATCGTATATTATAAGTAACAAATTAAGACGTGGGAAAATATGAAAAACGCTTGCACTGGACGAACACTACTACTAATCATCGGTTTTCTTGTTTTGGTGTCCAGTACCTGTACGGTTATTGTTAGGGCGGAAACGTATACAGTGACACTTGGCTACGGGCAGACACCTTATCAGCTTGGATATCTCTCAAATGGTGATACCACTGGCTGGAACTGGTGGGATACTGAAAATGGAATGCAGCAGAAAAATCTGGTATTAGTGAGTATTATGGAGAACACTGCACCAGTAAGCGGCCTTTCACCGCAATCATGGATAAGAGATAGTACAACCAAAAAAAGCGGTGGGTACAGCTGGAACGCTGAGAAAGACACACACAGCTGGCACTATATTGATAACTATGATACCACTGGTGCACCATGGCAGGATATAGACCTAACCGGTTATCCGAAAACCACAAGCCTGTCAACAAAAATATTCAACTGGCTCAAGCGATTATTTATCGGGGCAGAAACATCTTCAGACCAGACGATTAACCTGACATTCTGGAATCAGTACAGGATGATAGATAGCAGAGGCTTTGTTAAAGTATCGGAAGACATGGGAGCTACATGGGATACACTTGCAGAATATTCAGGCAACAACAGCGGGTGGGTAGAGGAATCAATCAATCTAACACAATACAGCGGACAGAAAATATTTGTAGCATTTCATTTCAGTTCAAATAATAATAATGGTGGATGGTGGATCGACGATATAACAGTTGAGGCATCAGATGGTAATATTATCTTTAGTAATGGTGCAGAGACCAGAGCTCCTAAACTAACAGCGACAATTTATTATCCGCATTATGATTATGCAGGCGATCGTTTCTCAACAAAATCAGAAACAATAGAGATTAGTGAGAACTATATTCACCAACTGTATTATGGAACATTCACGTACCCGGATGATGCTTATGCCGGAAGATACACAATTGATTTTAGCACAACGATAGGTTCAGAGGATCTGTCGGCATCCACCAGTTTTAACACCACTTTGTGGGGATGTCAAGCAAGAGGCTGCCATGATTCGTGGAGTCCACAGAGCGATTTATCAGTGAGAAATCCGGTTACTGCAATGCACCCGGACAATATCACCTCTAACGTAAATGGTAACTGCCTTACGATGTGTCATAGCACTTATGCATCGCAGTTCCTTCGTGCAACACCAATTCATCTGCATGACATCAAGTATGGCCATGAAGGTGGATTTATTTATGGAGAAAGTGGTTGGGTGACCATTTTTAATAATTCAAACACCAACGTGCAGTTGCATCGTAAAACTTCTGTTGGAAGGCAGATTCCACAGCCCAAGTCCACTGTTCCATCACACGTGACAGATGCAGACTGCACACAGTGTCACACAAGTTTCATTCACAGTCAAAGCGGAGCGGATACGTACGACATTGCAGTGCCACATTCATTGAATGGGTCATATTTAGGTCGAAGTGGAGTACACTACAATGTATCATGTGAAGCATGTCATGGAATTTATTATAAGAGTGAGGGACACGGCTTGATTTATCCCCCATTTGATGGAGTAACCACACTAAATGATACAATCGGAGACTATGAACCAGAGTTCATGTCATACGAAGCAATAACAAAAACATATATTATTGACGTTGATTCCGGAACAATCAATGTGACGGTAGATGGAGACGACCCACTGTATGAAATATTTCTCACATTAATAGGGCCGGTAGATGATGTAAACGGTCTGCAGGATTTAAACACCGGAGATAAATGGCACGGCACGTATACTGTCCCAAGTGTTAATGGAACTGCTATATTTGCAGAAGGTTCGAAGATATGTTATCCTATTGGTGATAAATTATACACTACAAGTTTTAATGCTGTTCCAAAAAACGGCACATGGATTGCGAAGATATTTTCCAGTTCACATGGAATATTCAATTACACAATAACATCAAACCATCCCATACAGAGTAAGCCTGTTATTCATATACCATGGAATTGTAGTGAATGCCACAATCCCGGGGCAAGTGGAGATTTATCAGGAGCTAAGACGTCCAGACCGATACCTCTGTGGGACAACAGAGGGTTATCGTATACTCATGCTGATACTAATGATGATGGTATGGATGATGTTACATGTCGATTATGTCACGATTCATTCCATGATATTTCAATCAGGAACTGCACTGACTGCCACACACAGCGACCCGGTGGGCATGCTATGGCAGATTATTATGAAATGGGGTATACTGGTTGCATGCTCTGCCATAATGATCCGCATGTTGAACCTGAGGCGGCAGCTGGCGGAAACTGCACCGATTGTCATCTTGAAGGTGGTGCAAATGCAACTTCAGGTATACCGATAGTTAATAAAACCGGATTCTTTGGCAGTATTCATCGTAACATCACCGGACAGTTCAGTCAAACAAATTATACCCATATCAGTCGTGTATGCTGGGGCTGTCATGTCAATTATACGCAGCAGCTCATCGATTCATCTCACACAAAACGTGTTACTGATTTGCCAGCTTGCGAGGACTGCCATGATACTGCAACTCCATTAAACAGTGAATACCTCAACCAGACGCCGCTACAGGTAAGAGAGCATCAGCCAAATGGTGAAGATATACAAACAGGTTCAAACTGTACAATATGCCATAACAAATCATTGACAATTGCACCACCAACTGAAAATGTAAAATATCCGCGGGCTAAAAACTACATATCTCACTACGGTAGACAGAGAACTGATATGTGGGTGGTTGAAAACAATCAGGTTATAACTCACTGTTCGTACTGTCACACCGGTGGTGGACGCGAGTTTTATTGTGTTTTTGTAGACCCAAGTAATGCTGATATTACACATGGGACGAACTGCACATCCTGTCATGGTTCAGGTAGAATCCATGATAAAAGCCTGGAAGTTCCAATTATGAGCAAAGACAATGAAGCATGTTTGGTTTGTCATAGCAACAAGATCGAATTTGAAGGGGCTGAATTTAGAACCTCAGCGCATGCAAACATTTTTTGTGTAGATTGTCACACGCCACGCCAGGTATTTAAAGATATTATTGTCAACAGAGAATCCTATACGTATAACTTTAGCATAGTATCCAACGTTACATGTCTAAACGCCACACTTGATTGGAATGGAAGCAGCACACTTGATATGACCCTGTATGCACCTGATACAAACTATACAGGAACAAGGATAAACATCAGTTCACCACAACAGGGAAATTGGACTGCTATTGTACGTGATGTGAGTGGAGATGCAGAGTTTACCTTAACAATCGATGTGGACATGAAACATGGTGAAAAATGCAAGGCAAAAATTTGTGAAGAGTGCCACATCAGTGGTTTTGCTGATGCGCCGATTGTTTACGAACACATTCCTAATAAAAGCAGTGTGCCAACCAATGCTTCATGTGCATTATGTCATGCCCAGGGTGCACATCAGGCCACAACAATTGAAATCTCAGCATCCCATTACCTTAAGAAAGAACCTATCGAGACAAGAGACTGCATCAGATGTCATACCGGTATTGTTGATGGCTGGGGAAATGCACCTGATCCAGGAGACCACGCGCACTACACAACAATTAACAAAACACTGGTAGCAAACCAGAAATGGAAGCTCGTTGACAACTATTCACTTACACTGATCGAAACAACACGCGATGCTGCAATATTTAAATTTGAAAAAGATGAAGAGATGCTGCGTGAAGAATTAGTAGTAAAGGGTGATGTATTTAAATACGAAGTTCGCGGCATTGCACCAGGGAAGACAACCATTGTCAATCTTACGGTAAATAGGTTATTCACAGCAAAAGATCATTATGTTGCAGAGTTGTCAGGAACCATACTTGCATCACGCATCCACCGTGAAACCGAAAACAAGGCTTGCTGGGAGTGCCATGACAGCCAATATCGTGCAAACGCGCAAGAAGGCACTGATTACTACGTTCTTAAAAAGGATATTGAAAACGTAACGCTTGCAAGGATGCCTGTTAACCTCACAGACAATGAAACCATCATGCTTGATATCGGAGAGTCTTTGAACCTTACATGCGGATACATCCTCTATGTTGCGGATGTAAACACCAAACGAGGTGGTGCAAAGCTTCAATTATACAAGAACGAAACACTGGTCGATGATGTGATAATAAATGAAGGATGCTACTTTACATACGAAGAACGGTTGCTTGATCGAAAGATCGATGTTATCAGAGTAAAACTTGACCGTGTTTTTATCGGAGCAACTCCTTCTATCATACTAAGTGACATTCGGGTTATTGCAGGGAAACAGAAAACATTGAGTGCAACAAAACAGGTACTGCAATCCGGAATGCCTCTGAAATACCTGCCTCTTGATAGTTACATAACAGTTGGAGAGAAACCTGGAACATTCCATGTGTACACACTCACACCAGGTGGATACAGTTCTGACTGCATTAGCTGCCATTCCGGAGATGGAGTTGCACCGGTTAAAATTGATATTGATCTATTCAAACGCGGTGTGCATGCTGGTTTGAAAAAAGATGCAGACTATTCTAGTTTCATCACCGATGATGCAAACAAAGCATGCTGGGCATGTCATGGCAATGGCAGCAGTGGTGAACCGGTTAGACATCCGACACCATACTTTGGTAATTGCACGCCGCAAACCTGTATCCATTGTCATGGACACACAAAGTTTGGGGCAAAGCAGGTTCACACACACTATCAGGGTGCTGAAATCTCAACCACTTCCGCATGCTGGGATTGTCATTCAAATATGTTACTGGAAGACAAGCACACACAAGCTTCAGCGTCTCATTATTCAACACGAGAAGACCTGTTAAACACATCAGATTGCAGTGTGTGCCACAACAACGAAACCAATGCACCGGAGTGGGGTAGTGCCCCACAGGTTATAAAACACAATTCAAACAATACCTGTACACGCTGCCATGCCGGTGAAGGATTAACTAATTTCCATGAGCGCGGCATAACCATAACACGGGAGTGTAAAGACTGCCATGTGAACAAAGAACGTTGTGATCAGCTCAATCTTACAGTCATCCGCACTCATTATCCAGGTGCACCAGAAGATAGTGCAGACACCATGAAAAATTATAACTACACGTGTGAGATGTGTCACAATGCGACAAATACCACGCTGCATGAATCCCTTGAAGTCGTGCGCGGTAATCAGACAATGGGTTACTGCTTCCAGTGCCACAGCATCGAAGGAGAGTTTTCACACAAACCAGAAGCCCAGATAAAAGTATTCAGGCATGGGTGCGGGATAAAAGTAAAATCCGGTTGCGAAGTTTGCCATGATCCAAAAGGCGTGAGTATATTCCATGCACCAAGCATGGTCGGTAAAACAGGCATTGTTGGTGCAAGAAACTTTGCACTCGACTGCATTGAATGCCATAAAGAACACGAGGGAAGGGAATATCAACCATTTGAAGGCATCAGGTGCATCGACTGCCATACCGAATATGGGGCATCCCATTACTCGACTGCAGAGATAGAGATTGTAAACAGAACCGAAACATGTGAGCTGTGCCATAACCCGGAAGCGGATTTTTATCACAATCTTACGCACATCGAAGCCAATGTCAGTAAGGAAGCATTAAGACCGTGTTATGTCTGTCACGGCGAAGAAGTTGATCTTTTCAATGAAACACAACAAAAAGCAGTAGGCATCACCCGTGGAACTATGGCAACGATAGGCAACGTCTCAGACAAGCCGCTTAGAACCTGCAGCTCCTGTCACAATGCCACCGGTGAAAGCAGATTCCATTTTGACACATATTCACGTGGTACTGTGCAGAACCCTGACTGGAAGGACTGGACCCCCGGAAATATAACAGGATGCAAGGACTGTCACACATACCACGGCGGATACTCACCATTCAATGCAACAAATATGGGAACGGAAGGAAGATCCCCCAGGGGCACAGCACACGGTTTTGCACCAAACTGTACGATCTGTCATGGTGGTAATAACCCTATCAGCTTCCACAGTCTTGCAGCAACTGAATTCCTGCCACGCGTGGTTGTAACGCTTGAACCGGATACAGTTCCTATAGGGGAGGTTAGCATTCTCAGAGTTACCGTAGTGCTTCCGCCATTGATGAAGATCACTCGTGCAGAGTACTTCATTGACATACCTGGAATCAAAGGTAAAGGAAAGCACCTGAAATATATAATAGGAGAAAACGGTGAATCATCGGCAGTCGTTGGTGATACGATAAATACTTCTATGATGTCTTATGGAGATCATTTTATTTTCGTGCAGGTAAAGGATTCTGCGGGACACTGGAGCAAAACAGGTATCGGAATGTTTAAAGTAGTAAAGCCGAGGAAACTTGTGATAACAGAATTTATAATAAAAATTTGTATACCTGCTACAATAATCATATTTGGTTTGTTGTATTTTATCTGGAGAAGGTTTAGATGAATATTGGTGGAGCGCTTCTATACACCAGTTTCATATTCACAGTTCTTGCTGTTATATTTTTAATTATCAAACAGGTAAAAATTGGTCTCTGGTCTGCTGGAATAGCAGCCGTCTCCATTACCGCATCTGTGTTAGCATTGTCTTATGCATTCGTTTCACTTGATTTTAGCACATATTATGTCTGGATGTTTGGTAGTGACGTGCTTACGATTGGTTACAGACTCGCAGCTATGCTGGTGGGGCAAGATGGAACATATCTTGTATGGGCATGGCTTTCTATTTTGATCACATTTATCAATCTCAAGCGACATAGACAAAATACAAACCAGTACGATAGCATTTATGCACTTGCTGCATGCAGTTTTTTACTGCTTCTAACAATTATAATGAATCCATTCAGATCTGTACTTATTGGTGAAGGTGCATCAATACCAGCTATCGGAAACAGCATCAACCCGGCACTTGTGGACATACTGATGCCAATTCATATTTTCACAGCGTTTGCAGCATACGCCTTTGCACTGGTCCCGGCAGCAGTTTCAATAGCATATCTTACAACAGGCAAAAAACATCGCATTAAAGACTATCTTCGATTATCCTGGTTATTTTTAAGTATCAGCATTATTTTAGGAGGAATATGGGCAAACAGGCTTCTTGGGTGGACAGGCTTTTGGCAGTGGGATCCAATCCAATCAGTAACACTTGCAACATGGCTACTCATAACAGCAGCACTGCATGCGGAAATCAGGTTTAATGTCGGTGAGTACCGCAGACTCTTTCCGCTTCTTTGCATATACAGTTTCATAGGCTGTATATGTATTACTTTCGTAGCACGAAGTGGCATATATAATTCAATTCACACATTTTTAGAAACACCAACATTTTTAGTGCTTCTTATTTTTATTCTTATTATAATAATTATATCAGCATTATTCGCTTTACTATTTAGTGAAAAAATCGCCATAAAATCATCACCTTTGAGTTCGGCCTTTGCCCCATACAACACCTTTTATTTCACAATTCTACTGTTAATAGTTCTTGCCTTTATAGCGTTCTGGGGACCAAACATCTGTTTGGTTCTTCAATATATGGGATACAGGACTGTTGTATCTACTGAATTTTATAATGGCATGTTATATATTCCAACTATTCTTTTGGCATATCTTACAGGTATCTGTATGTTGTATGGAAAAGTGAAAAATAAAATAATTGCCTATGTAACTGCTATATTTCTTATCATAAATACCATACTTGTATTTGCGACACAATATAGCCCTGTGATACTTATTCTTCCAGCATTTTTTTTTATTACAAGCAATACTCTGTTCAGGATAGTTCATGATACCAGGATAAAAAACAGAACAGTATTTATACATAGAGCCGGGGTCGGTATTATCCATCTTGGATTTGGTTTTGCACTGCTCGGAGCTGTAGTCAGTATGTCTCTATCAACAGTTGATAACTTCAGTTTTGCTTTGAACGAAGAAAATGTTTACAAAGAAAATGCAGATGTTTGTGTGAAACTACTCGACTTTAAAGTTAACAAAGTTGGGTCTAACTGGATTCAAACCGCAAACATCGAACTAACTGAAGGCGACAGAACAAACAACCTGACTGCAACATTTATGAAACACCGCCAGTTTGGATTTGTCAGCAGACCTGCTGTAAAGTATAGCTTGTTATCAGCCACCATAGTTGACCTGAAAGGAATGCCTCCGTGTCGACTCGAAACAGGACACGTTGACCTGGTAGTTAACCGGTATCCACTTTTAAATGTATTATGGGCAGGATGTACTTTGCTGCTTGCAGGAGTTATCCTCACACTTCTATCCAGATTCATGCGCAGAAGACGATGATTGGTTTTATTGGACTTTGAGATGCCACCTTTTTTTAAATACCATAATAATATGGCATACATCCTCATCAGCAATGAGTGATGCAGTAACACTCATATCAGTCATAAAAGATAATGCTCCTTCAAATAATCCATTGATATTTTTGCAATGCATGTTTCTCATAGATCTGCCCCAGCCTCTATGCATTTTTTTTATCATGCATTCGTTAAGCTGCAATTTTGCTGTGTATTTCTTTTCCGTGTCTTTTCGATCTATAACTTCTATAGAATAACAATGTTTGACGTGCTCAATAAATTCTTCGATAGCAGTTTTTGGGTGTTTCCCTGTTCCAAGTTTTTTGCCGATGTGCTTACCCCTGTTTTTGCCGATATCATACAGCAATTCTTCTGTAACCTCAACACCATTTGCTTCTTCAAGTACTTCAATCACTCCACTAAGTAATTCAATCACTTCTTCTACAGGTTTCAAGTAGCCATTTTCAACAGCATGCTCGAGGTTTGAATGCGTATTATTCTGCTGAATATCAAAAGAGTTATGTTCTAACAATTTTCATCACCCAAAATTATTACATTCTATTTTGATTAATATTTTTTATATGTTATAAGGATTTTGGCGTACTCCCGCCTATGAATTGCTTGGAATCATTGTGCAGAGTTAAAATGAAATACCATTAAATAGTTGTAACATGTACAATCTCTTACCTTTATTCAAAGGAGAACACCAGACGAGACAAAACGGTCTTATGAATTTACAAATGAAGTCAAACAATTCGTGCTGGAAAAACTCACAATTCATAATAATAATAAGAATACAATGAAATACGTTTTGAATGATTGAACGATTGTGTTTATGAGCTATAAGTTCAGGTAACGGAGAATAGATAATAATAAATCATAACACAGCATAGAGTAAATTTCCAACACTGATGAAACAATCATGATGTTCCGACACCAGATAACCGGGTTACTGCAGGATGGTATAATACGTAAGATACACTTTATGAGCTGTGCTTCTATCCTTTTTCTCTCTGCCTGTATACTCATAATCTTCTGCGGGCTTGCCGGAGCTGCTGACTACGACGAAATCAGCGTCACCACTGCAAATGATGAAGCTTGGAGCACGAATCTTAGCAACAGCGTGAGCAATGTGGCCGGGAATATTATTGTGAACGATGGCGCGGTGCTCTTGATTGGGAATGCGACGATACGGATGGCTAGCACATATTCTAACAAGTATTCTATCATAGTGTGTGACAAAGGCACGCTTAACGTGAATGGTTCAACGATCACGCGAAACAACTACTACTACGGCTGGCGATATGAAAGCGGAAGCCATGGCAATGTTGCGAACAGTACGGTTGAGTTCTGTATTTATAATAATGGTTTTAAGATAGAAACGAATGAGGCTGTTCCTCTTTTCAATGTCACGTTTGATCATGGGGATGTAGGCTATTCATCGGATTGTTATGGCATCTACATGAACTCAGCAAGCAATGCGAGTATCAGGAACTGCACGATAAAGACATCATCGGGACAGAGTTACTCGAATCGCAGATACACTTACGGCATCTACATCAAGAACTCTGACTGCTGCAATCTAACAGGAAACACAGTCACAGACAGCGGAGACGATGGCATCTTTGTGCAGAACGGAGACAACGCAACTCTGCTCATCAACAACCTGTCCGGAAACAGGGAGGGGATTCGTCTTGATTCCTGTCCAAACAGCAACCTTAGCAGCAACATAGTTGTAGACAGCAGCAAACATGGAATAAACATCACGTCCTCTCAGAACTGCATTCTCAGATCCAATGTCATCATCAATTGTTCTAACTACTACCACCTCTATGTCACAGGAAACTATGATCAAGACATCGACACCACTAACACTGTGAATGGGGGGCGGGTGTACTACAATTGCATAGATAGTAATGTTACGATCACTGATTCGAACATCGGGCATGTCACAATCGTTGATTGCAGCGATGTGTGGTTTACTGGCTGCACGATACATAACGGAGACGGCATCCGGATCATCGGGTCTTCATCGAATGTGAGCATCAGGAACAGCACGATTGAGAACAACACTATGTACGGCATCAATCTCGAATCGACAAGTTGGAATAACATAACATCCGTAATCATTGAAAATAATACAAAGCAGGGGGTTTATCTTGCTGGTTCGAGCAACAACATCATAAACGACAGCGATATTCTGAATAACAACAATTATGGAGTTCATTCCGAAGGATCGAGCAGTTACAATAATATTAATCACAACAATATCACAAACAATACCCAAGGAGGTATCTGTTTGGACGGGGCTGGGCATGACGACGTCACATATAATAATGTGTTAGAGAACCGTGGCGATGGCGGCATCTGCATAGGTACACATCATTATAGCTCCCTAAGCACGCAAAATACTCTTGCCAACAACACTATACTATCGAACAACAAAACAGGTATTGGGGTATATACAAATTATAATTATTTGAGTAACAACACCATATCATCACTCAGCGGACAGTACGCACTGAAAGTCTCTTATGCCATGAATTCTTTTTATAATTACATCTGGCGAAACAACACAGCAAACGGCGAACAAATAAACTACTATTACGATGAGCACGACAAGATCACCGAACTGGATGATAACATCATCGAAAATAAGTACCTCTCTGCATCCAATGTGAGCAATGTCGGAAAGATCACGCTCATCAATTGCACCAACCTCATCGTGAGAGACTGTGAATTTTCGAATTCCAGTAATTATGGCATCTTTTTACGGAATTCTGACAACAATAACCTGACAAACAACACCATATCAAATAACTACAATGGCATCTGGCTGTACGGTTCATCTGAGAACAACATCATTGATCTCAATACGATAAGTCCAAGCAACCGGTATGGAGCGTATTTCGAAGAAGATTCGGATTACAACAACATAAAAGACAGCAGTTTCGCAGCCATGACATTCAATGGAATGTACATATCCTCAGATCACACCACAATTACCAGCACAACGATCTCATCCGTGGATGAGTATGGACTATACACCAAAAAAGCACATTACACTAATCTCACAAACATAACGATCACCTCAATATCATCACACGGCGTATATTTAGATACGTCCAACTATATCACTATAACAGATTCAAACGTCACCGCAAACAACAAGGGCGTGAACTGTTTCAAATCAGATCACGCCGAGATCGCGAATACCACGATCAGAGGCGAAGACGGTATTTATATGTCAAAATCCAACTGGGGAAACCTCACGAATAACGCAATCGATGCAACACTGAGGGGAATATTCCTTAACACATCGAAGGATCAAAACTTAATAGAAAACAACATCACAAACTACACGATTACAGGCGTCCTGCTTGAGGAGTACTCAACGAACACAACGATCATCGGTAACGATTTTCAGCGCAATTCCTCAGAGTTCGACATCACCCTAAATGACTCAAACGGTTGTGTGATCGCACCGAACAACACAGTCACTGCGAATTACACTTTTTACCTTACAAACGACACCAGACTCGCAACACTCGATACGGTATTCAACAAGACGAAGGTCTGCTACGAGGATACTTCAAATCTGACACTGATGTGGAGAATCGATGTACTCTGCTGGGACAACTACCACAAGGAAGCGATAATGTCCAATCTCACGGTGCAGTATAGCGATCTTAGCGATGCCAATGGATTACTGTGCTGGGAGGGGGAAATATCAGCGGGGGCAGCAGTTGAGGGTCAGCAGAACGGTCGGCTGAGCGGTAACCCATTTGATTACTGGGGACCGCCCACATCAGGTGATAACTGGCTTCCGATCATCGAGTACAAAGAGAACGTGACAGGGAAGACTACATACCAGTCGATGAACTGCACCGCAATTAGCAAGTGGGACGTGCTGTATGGTAAGACCAGGACATATCGGAATGTCACGACCACGATCACAGAACCGGGAGTTACAATTCTCATAGACACCGGTTACACGCCAAACGGCAAGTGTTACTACTGCCATGTGGATAAATACGTGTTTACAAACACGTCGCACTGGACGGAGTATGAAGAGACTGTCCTGGAGGGGGATGAGTACACCCCTGGGCGGTGCGTTGACTGTCACAATGAGAACGATTCCATTGATATTCCGCACGGAAACGAGAGCGGAAAGGATCTGTTGTACACTCAAAGCCCACAGTTATGCTACACCGGCAGAACTGGTGGTCTTAACTGCCACGGCGCGAATGCAACACAGACGCGGCTTGTTCAGGAGACAGAGTTCAACCGGACGACCCATCACCCGCTCGGGGACGGAAAACTATCATGCAAGGCATGCCATGACAATCATGGAACTGAGTATCGGTATGATCTGTTGAAGTATTATACAAATGGTACCAATCCGGACACTGGTTCATTGGAGCAGGGATATGACTCGAGTTATTATGCGCTCTGCTTCGTGTGTCATCTCGAGGAAAAACTTGTGGCAAAGATGTCAGGCGAGACCGGTCATCTTGCAAACTACATGAACCAGACGAACTTTCGGGATGAGTATTATGTCACATGGGGTTTCAGTTCCGGAGGTACTGGTGGATCTACAAAATTCAAGAACATCCATTCTCCGCAGGAGGAAGCAGGTTTATGGGACACCACGCACCCAGAGTATAACTGCTATTCTTGTCATAACCCACATGGCAGCGATAATCCGGCAACGACGCGTTTTATAGCAAATGGGGGACCCTTAAATTACACCTACATCACCAATGTCTCGCCTCCGGATAACATATTATGGGAAGTATTGAATTATGCGAACTGGAATAATACAACCTTAAACAAAGGCGGTGGACTTTATCTGTCAGGGCCTGGGGCTGGTTGCGGTTGCCACCCCCCAGACTGGGCATCCCTTAAGACTAATTATTTCACCTACCGCACATACATCAACTACACCCCTGCTGGCGGTGCGGGCTGCCTCGAGTGCCACGACAACAATGCTTCCGCGTACAACACCGACCCGATCCGTCCGATCGTGAACCTGACCGCGGTAAAACTTGCGACACACACCAATCTAAGCGGTGCGTTCAGAACAGGTAGCATTCTTCAGGGAACTGACAAAAATTTCACTGAATGGCTCGAATATCGCGAGTACACCATTCCACAGATCGCGAATATTACCGAAGACAATGCAATCTGTTGGACATGCCACTGCACCAATGGAACACCACCAAGTCCGTATTTCCATCCCGATCGAGCACTGAATCCGTACAAATGTGCAAAGTGCCATGGACCTTACTATGGTCAGCCGCCGCACACGCAGGGGCTTGTTGCAGCGGTCGATAACCATGGTCCGACCACGAAGGGCGCGGAATCGATCCTTATCCAGACCAATGTCAGAATTGGCGGTTCATGTGACGACTGCCATGCGTCAAGCAAACTGCCAGATAATATGATAGATACTTCCGATCCAAACGATGATCTCGAGGTCTGGAAATGGGGATCCGGAGAAGATGGTTATGGTGACGACAACCATTGGCGCCCTTATCAAGGCAGATCAACGATGGGCGACGTCTCGCACTACGGACTGAACAAAACACAGGGGCTTGCACTTGAAATTGATAACCCGCTATTCGACACCTCTGACTGTCTCGTCTGCCATTGCAATTCCACAAACGGAACGATCTGGGGAAACGCCACAAACATCAGCGGGAATATGTACGGCGCTGATACCACTAACGTCTCTGAGTGTTACACCTACTGTCATGTCAGACCTGATTGGGTCAGTAGTGTCAACGAGAGCACACTTACACACTTCCACAACAAATCGATATACGCAGGCGGCGGTCCGAACTGTGTCTTATGCCATGATGTGACTAGTATTTATGGTGTGCAGTCGCTCGTAAATTCCACTGCGATAGCAGAGGGCATTCACGGAAACGTGCTCAACAACACACTCGTTCAGGAAAGCTACAGGATGGATAACAGGTCAAACCCGTGCTGGGGCTGTCACCAGAGCGATGGCAAGATCCCTAAAGGTATGGGTGACCGGAACGGAGCCACAGACGTAGATGGCAACGGAATCATAACAGTTGAGGAACTGCCCTACACCTGCGAGGACTGTCATGCACGAAGCGAGGCATGGAGCGGTGCAACGAGCGATGGACATACGTGGGAGAGTGCAAGCGATCCCGCTCTCGGTCTGAGCAGGCTGCCCCCTGAGATTACTGCCCATTATCCGAACTCAACACATGTCAGGACGACCCATCACAGCGACAATGGCAGGTGCGTTGACTGCCATAACAACAGCTTTAATTCCGATAACAATGATACCGCTTACAAGGAACTTGGACACACGATTTTCTCAGGTGTCTCACACTACGGTACCTCTAAAGATCTCCTCACCCCAACCAAGATGTGTCGATACTGCCACGATAACACAACAAGTGCAAGAGCCAACGCAACACTCTATGGCAATGCAACCGCAAACAAGCACGGCAACTTCACAGACGAAGCAAATCCGGATGACGGCTGTTACCGCTGCCACACACAAAACGAGACACCTATTGACTTCCACAACATGAACGCAGGGGGTATCCCTGGGGATCCTGACTGCCTCAAGTGTCATAGCACCAACGGGACTTCGGAAAGACGCAGGATTGATGAGATTGCATATATGGGTGCGATCCACGCCGGGATGAACAATGCGAGTGTCGATGGCGACATCAACAAGTCGTGCTGGGTCTGTCATTTCCCGGAAGGTGTTGGCATGGATGAGCACAGCAACCGGCGAGAGCCTGCCTACCACTGTTACGACTGCCACAACAAAGACAACACCACAGTATTCGGCAATGTGAGCGATGCACCTGAGGTGCACAACCACTTCAAGAGTGGAACCTGCATAGAGGCATACTGGACACGCCCCACAGATTCAGACTCATGCATGGGCTGCCACGACCAGTCAGAGATGCGCTATACATTCGATGAAAACGAGACGAATCCATACTTCACTAACTTCTCGATTACATCTCATTACGGCGACAATCGAACAGATATTGTCACTACATATATCGAAAATGGCACGGAAGATTATTGCGGTTACTGCCATCAGAATATGTCGACTGTATTCGTAGAGCAGCAATCCATGAAAAATGTCAGCCACTATCATAATCAGGCGTGTGATGAGTGCCATAGCGTAGGTAGGCTCCACAGTGACACATTACAACGGGTACAAACTGATTCGAACTGCACCAACTGCCATGCAACATATGGATCTGTTCAGAAGGGCTTGAAGTATAAAATTAATGTCACAGCAGTAAATTTAGGAGTGCATGAAAATGTGAATGAGAACATGAATTCAGTTGCAATGACAGTAGGGGATGTGAACAACTCCAAGTGTTGGGGTTGCCATGTACCAGAGGGAGCGTTACCGGAAGGTGGGCACAGAGACACCTTTAACAACGATGCATATCTCTGCTATGACTGCCACAACGGAACCAAAGCGTACCAGAACGTGACGAACGCAACCGCTGTTTACAACCACTTTAAAAGCGGCATCAACATCTATGCGCGCACCACCGCGGAGACGAACTCGGAGTCCTGTGGATACGGCTGCCACAACCTCACCACCATGAAAGTACCTGGTTTTGATGCTGGCGGAAACGCAACCTATCTTCAGAACCTCTCACAGGCATCACACTACCCCAAAAGCCGTCCGGACATCGCCATTCAGAGCAATCTCTCAGACTGCACATGGTGCCACAGGAATTCGACAAACGAGTTCATTGAAATCTTTGAGTGTGCTGGTTCGCAGAATTACACCGAGAATATTCCGCATGCAACCAGAACAGAATCCTGCACCATCACAGAGTGCCACAACACAGGACGGATACACGACCAGAACCTGACAATCCCAACTATATCATGGGAGCAGGACTGCGGCAACTGCCATTTTGGATTGGCTGATTCTGCTGCAAGTAAATATTATGTGAATGAGACGATGTTTAATTATGGCGTGCATGCAACTGTAAAATGTACAGAATGTCATATCTATACCGATCAGCCTGTTAACTGGCATCCAATCGAGGAATATACATGGAAATGGTGCGAGTGCTGCCATTCGTATCAGTCAGACTTAATCAACGAGAGCGATCGACACAATGTGACAGATAATCCACTAACATATCTGGTTGAGGAAACATGCGTACTCGAGATTGCAAACTGCACAACCTGCCATAATGCAACGGCTTATGAAAATGCAAAGTCAAACTTCAACTCAAGCGCTGAACATGAGTGCAGATGGTGCCATGAATATCCGGACAAAGGCAATAAAACAATCCAGGGCTGGTATTGAAAAACCATGGGGTTAAAAAAAGTAATTATAGCTGTAATTGCGGTCATGTTAATCATAGGTATAGCCGGTGCGATGTTTTCTAACAGCCATGAATTATACAGCTATAAAAATGAGACTGACCCGTGGAAGTTTTGCAACAAGTGCCATCCTTCATCAGTAGCAAATGTTGGTGCTGGTGTACATAGTGATGTGAATTGTTTATGCCATGGCTACAATCCAAACACAACTCCACCGGTTAATATGATACACAATCTTACCCGGAATATTTATTGTACCAATTGTCACTCAAATTACAATGAAAAAACTGGTGATATTACACTCTATACAGGAATAAGTGGATTAAACCAGTCTGCACATTACATAATAAGTAGATCAGATTCCCAATTATATAATAATAGTATGGAGTTCTTCAATGAAACGTAGTAATATTATATTATTACTATTTGCCTTAATGTCGCTTGCAATGTTTGTGATGCCTGACATATTTTCAATGTTTAGTGGGCAGCACGTCTTTTATAATCAGATAAACTGTCAGAAATGCCATGAAGAAGAATACGGAGAGGTGTGGGCTACATCAGCAGCAGGGGATGCACACATCAGAGCTGCAAACAACACCAATTACACCACATACCTTGTAATTGGCGGTATTAATTATCATCAATCAAGTGGCACCATTAACACAGTAGAAGATAAGATCTGGACATGGAATGGAAGTTTGTGGATCAATGACACAGAATCAAGATTGGAAAAGTTAGATGCGGATGGCAGCAATGAAATCGATGGAAATGAAATCTGCCACCTCTGCCATAATTCATCACTGGCAGATAAACACAGTCATGGACTTATCGTAAGAACGTGCGATGATGACTGGTGCCATGGAAATAGAAATTATACGTTCAATGATCCTCAGTTATTCAACACATTGCCAACAGTTGATGCTGGAAATATTTTGAATGAATCGAACAATCTTCATAATGCATTCTATCTAAGTCTGGTTAATGAGCCAACCGGATTTGTGGCAGGTGAACCATTCAACCATACTCCAGGAAATCTTGCCGGTGATTATACTTCAAAGAGCTATCTGGCATGCATTAGTTGTCACTCAACTGTCCGGGTAGATATAACAATCGCCCAAAGTAGGTCCAATCATACAGGCGAAAAACGGCGAAAATATTCATAAATCGCTCTTATTTTATGTGATAGTGTTGACGCTGCAATGCCTCCAAATATTGTGCTTAAAATATCCGGGATTTTAAGAGTGTTTACAATAAACTGTTGGAATGCGATGAAGTTTTTTGGATGACACGTAATACCATGAATAATCACCGGTTTAAAATAGTAAATAAACAGATATCCGGTAAAAAGCGACATTACAGCAACCACTCCAAAATAGCATAGACCAATTGCTGAAATATCCCTATTATTCTCTTTATTGTATCTGCTCAAAACCACAAGCCCTATTCCACTAACAAACCCGGCGATTACAGCAACAATTGGTGCAAAATAATTAACAAGTAAAACAAATAGGCTATAGATAATACCTCCAGCAACAACACTTGCTGTGGTTGCAATCAAAAAATTCCTTATCATTAGATCAACATATGTTTTAACTAAATTGCATCTGTCAGTTTTAGCTTCGCCTCAATTAAATTATCCCATGCTAAAGATTTATTATTATCCAAAGCATGCAATCCCTCTAATATTTTTAATTTCACTTCTCGGATATCCGCGCCTGCCTTTTTAGCTTGTTGCATGTGACTTTCAGTTCTCGAAATAGCGACTCTTAGGTCATGCTCTGTCCAGATTTCTATTTCTTCTTTTTCACCCATCTTTTCACACATCCTTTGAGCCCCAACCCCTCTACACATGGATGAATTCAGGTGCATCCATATGCTGGGCTTTAATTCTTCTTTCTCTTGATTCTATTTATGTAAAAAAATAAAAGAAAGAGAGTGAGAATTTACTCCCCCCTGTCTTTTAATCTATGTTTTATCGCTGTGTAGGTTTGTTTCTATCGGATAAGTTCTTTTAATTTTTTTAACTCTATTACATGGTTTTTAACATCTTCTTCTTCTGCATATCTTAGATCGTTGGTTCTTAAATCGATCTTCTTGATAAATTCTTCAACAGGTATTCTCGCAATCTCCCCAAGCGTACCTACAAGCTCTTTAATTTTTTGTGGATGCATTCGCAACTCAATTGCTTGTGCAATCAACGGTTGAACAATATCTTTTGCACAATTCACAAATTCAGGTATAACTAAATTTACGCATGCTTCTTCACCGCATCGGACAATTACCATTGATCTGTCGCTCTGATAGTTTTTCAAAGAGCCTCCATGGCCAAAATAGCACGCGTGTGCTCTCACGATATAGCATCCTGGAGGAACTTGTAGTTCCCTAGGGAGGTCACCCCATGAAGCTGTTTCGATTACCCTACCATGACAATCAACAACAGTTACACCGGCCTTTTTAGCAAGCTCACATTTCAGATCACGGACCCATACATTTAGTTTTGCAAATCCCATTTTTTTCATTCATCTCCTACTTATTCGGGTATTTATATAGCGCCCCTTATGGGCGCTCTGATGCCACCCTTACCACAGTACCCGAAGGCAAATCCCTGTGCATCTTGAATTTTTTGAACCGTGGTTTTTTCTTTTGGCACATACTATTAAGTCTCACCCTTCCCACTCTGCAATGAATTGCAGATTATCCGTGCCTCCTTCGGGATTGGTATTACTTTTTTAAATCATTATACCCCGCAGTAATGAGCAATAAACTTGTTAGCGTTTTTCATTTATAAAGGTTTCGTTTTTATGGGGCTGTAAACTCTCCGGGTGTTATACCAGAACTCTAATTTCTTTCATGCGTTCAAACATAGAACAGCAGATATTATACCTGAATACACAACCAAGTCGAAACAATGCCAACACCCAATAACTTTACGAGTCCATAATTTGCAAAAGCTTATATTGTATTAAATATTATATTTTGATTATGAGGTCGATTATTGTTGTTATATTATTCATGGTGCTGTTCTTTGCGTCTGGTTGTGTTGATAAGGATAAACCAGTCGTAACAACCAAAATAACAATCATGGAAACAGACGGGGAACCTCAAATCACACAACTACAGGTGGAAACAGACAGTGTAAACAGATTAGAAGAATATCGCGACATGTCACCACCATTTCCATGTGTAGCTCTTACCGTCATAAAAGACATGCGAGAAATCGGCTACCGACGATACAAAAGCTACACAGGCGAGGGTGAATACGAGATAACAACAGACCTTAGAACAGTACCAGATACTGGAAACACTGTCGATGTGATTGTAAAGGTGTATGATGGAATGGGTAACACTCTTTGCAAAAAAAGGACACCACTGCAGTGGCAATGAAAGATATACCATACATCATAACAATGGTTCTGACAGGTGTAATTCTTATATCCAGTATCGTGTATATTGCAGCCACAACCAACGTTTTTACATCAAGCAATGTCACAAACCCACAAATAATAATACCTGAATTCGAAGAGATACCGGAACAAGCAATTGAATGTAATATCTGCCATAAGCAACCGGAAAACCTCACCAGACATAAAGACGGGGGGAAATATTGTAAAGCATGTCATGGGGCAGACCTGCATGGCCTGCATACCAGTGATAAAACAGTGGACTTGTCCTGTCAATACTGCCACACAGACAATGCAACCACACCTCAACGTCTGCCTGGTCATGAAAGTATCTGTGATACCTGTCATAATTACTACGATCCGCTGAAGCCAAGCTCTGGGAATATCATAGACATACATGTCAAAAAAGGCTATACATGCGATCTTTGTCACATACAGGATCTTCAAAGCCTCCATGAACGATCTTAGAATTCCAGCATCGCCGATGGAAAACAAAAACTCAAGATTTATAAATGATGGGGTTGGAACTACATAATTAAATTATAAAAGGTTATAAATTTCAATGAATAGTGTCAAAGGATTTAAAATAGGAATCATCGTAGTAATAATTGTTATTATCTCTACAGCAGTTATCATGTATCAACCCGATACAGATAAAACAAAAGCAAGCACAATAGATGAAATAACCACACCGTTGCCAGCTCCAGTTACAACAGTAGTTGCAATACCTTCTTCCACGACCACTTCGCAGACAGATACAACATATAATTCATGTGAGAATTGCCATTTAACAGATAAACGCAGCATACCTCAAGCAGATAGCCTGCACAATGAAATGGCACGATACTGCATGCTCTGCCATACGATAGAACACAACTCCCATCCAATGGAAGATGAGGGTGTTTCATGTAACGATTGCCATGGAGAAAAGGGTGCAGTTCCTACTCTGGAAGAGGGTGCAGTTAGATGTGGAAAATGTCATAGCTATCCAGACCCAATAGAAACATGCAATGGTAACTTAATTACAGTGCATCGTCCACGTGGTGTAGCATGTTCTAACTGTCACGGAGACGATGTGTTGGCAATACACCTATCTGGTAAGAATGTGTACATTGAGGATATGCTGCAATATCTTGAGCGAACATAGTATACTATGACATTTCTAAAATTAACACAACTTTAATAAATACCATATTTTGCCATCTGTACTTTTTTATTTCCCCATGTTGCTGCTCGTATCACCAGTATCTTCGCTGTAAATATTATGTTCAATCATTGATTCGAACATGAAGTATTTTTCTACATAACCGCGCAGTTCCTCGTCTGATATACAGGACACTCGCTGCTCTGTATCATACAATCGATGAATCTCTCTCTGGATTGCTTTTATACGCCTGTCATGTTTGTCAAGAGTAATTGTCACACGCATCAGTTTATTCAATGTCTCTTCTACTTTATGCCGGATCACTTCAAGTCCGGAAGAGTCCCCAATCAGAAGCTGCCTGGTTGCTCCTATCAACTCTGGCGGATAAGGCTCGTATGTAAATGGGTTTTTGATAACACCTGCTGAGTGGATTCCACTTTCATGTGCAAATACATTTCGACCCACAAGTGCTTTGTTACATGGTATGCGAATTCCAATTTCATCCTCCATAAAACGAGAGAATTCACTGATAGTGCTTAAGTCATATTTATCAAAACCTTCCACCCTCTGCTTTAAAAATAGCAATATCTTCTCAAGTTCGGCATTACCAGCACGTTCCCCTATACCAAGGAAGGTGACACTTGTCCAGTTAGCACCATGCCAGTAAGCTGAAATAGTGTTTGACACACCGAACCCAAAGTCATCATGCATGTGCGATTCAATATTCTTTACCCCAATTTCCTTCAATCCATTGATAATATAAGGTATCCCGTATGGTTCGCTCACATCCACAAATGGTACTCCAAAACCAAGCGTGTCACATGGTCTAATAATGCAGTTGGGGTCTATCTCAATTAGTTCTTTTACCAGCGGGAATACGAAATTATTGATATCTGAACGGGTAATATCCTCAATGTGAGCACGTGTACGAAGCCCATGATCCACTGCATACTGCAAAGTTTCAATATACTTGCCCCGTGCTTCTTCTCTATTTTTAAGACCCATCTTCTCAATAATGTGTGAATCTGACACCGACATGAGGATACCAGTTTCTTCTATTCCCTCCATACTCAGTACAGAATCGATATCCTTTGGATTAGATCTTGCCCAACCCGTCACTTCGGGGCATTCATACCCGTAATCAAGCATGTCACGCACTGCTGCACGATCCCGCTCATTGAACACAAAAGCTTCAAGCTTTTCAATACACATTTTATGCAGGTAATCGTATATCTTCAGCTTGTGGCGTTTCTTAAGTACTATTCCTGCCATCTGAGAGCCATCACGGATCGTGCTATCGCTGATATACACGTCCTGTCCATGGGGCAGCTTAATCTTAGGCAAATCTTCGTATGAACGATATTCTTTCATATAAACCTCTCCAACCTGTACACTGCGTATGCAGAGCCACACAACTTCGTCGTGTGGAAATAACTCTCGATTGCAAACCACTGCACAACTTCGTTATGCAGAACCGTACATTCCGTGTGCGGAAATAGATCTCGATTGCAAACCACTGCACAACTTCGTTATGCAGAACCGTACATTCCGTGTGCGGAAATAGATCTCGATTGCAAAGCAATCTAGTAATCGAGTGTAAGATAAACAAATGCGTTTATACTTTCCTATACGTTTTTAAAAAATATAATAAACAATTACAATAGCCAGCATATATTATAAATTTAACCTTGGTTTTGAACTTTCACAGTACCAGAAAAATCTCAATTTTTGAGGGCTATATTTTTTAGTGTTAAAGTGCTATATATTAATTGTGAATGTTTCTAAGCTATGGATGTGATGTTGTTTGATTAAAGAAGCAATGCTGTATACATCGATGAAAGATTGTAAAGTCAAGTGCCAGGTATGCAATCGAGAGTGCATAATCTCTGAGGGTAATTATGGTTTCTGCAGAACCCGGCAGAATAAAAATGGCAAGCTGTACACATTGATTTATGGTGTTGTATCCAGTGCATCTGTTGACCCAATTGAGAAGAAACCACTGTATCATTTTATGCCTCGCAGTACGAGTTATTCTCTTGGTACCATTGGCTGTAATTTTAGATGTAAGAACTGCCAGAATTATACTATTTCGCAGGTGCGTATTGACGAGGCGAATACTGTTGAAATACTTCCGGAAGACGCTCTCAACCGTGCCGTGTCTTTAGGATGCCTAAGCATTTCATTCACTTACAATGAACCTGCAATATGGTTTGAGTATACCTATGATACTGCAAAACTGGCACACGAGGCAGGGATTGCTACTGTGTATGTTACAAATGGATACATCAGCGAGAAGGCACTTCTAACGATTGCACCATATATCGATGCTTTTAGCGTTGACATTAAATCATTTAGAGATGGTTTTTATAAAGAAATATGCAATGCTAAACTTGCACCAGTACTTAGATCTGCAAAACTTGCAAGAGAACTTGGTATGCACGTAGAAGTTGTAAACCTTATTATTCCAACACTTAACGATTCCTTAGAGGAAATAAGAGAACTTGTGCGGTGGGTACGTGACAATCTTGGTGATTACACACCGATGCACTTTACACGTTTTTATCCTTATTATAAATTGGATAAATTACCGCCCACACCACTTCGTACACTTGAAGACGCTTACAGCATTGCTGAAGAGGAAGCTATGAAATACGTGTACATTGGAAATGTGCCTGACACAAAAAAAGATAACACCTACTGCCCAAACTGTGGTGAACTGTTAATCAGACGGCATGGTTTTGATGTAACATGTTATGGACTCACTTCTGATAACAAATGCCAGAAGTGTAACACTGAGATAAAAATCAGACGCTGAATGCTTCACCACTGGTTTTTACAGGTAACCGGGATTATCCAAAAGGATTTTGAGGAGTTAATGATCGTGGAAAAGTACTGTGAACAGATATTGTTTTCTGAACAAATCATGTTTGATGGTTATGGGGTGAAAAGACGGTGAGATGTTTTAGCAGTCGTAAAATATTAATTGTTGTTTTCTCGGCAGTCTTGATTTTTATTCTTGCAGGGTCGACGAGTGCAAAAGATACCAGGATCGTTGATCTTTATTCGAATATCGAGTCTGCTGATGTTACAATCTGCTCAGAGGGAGATTATGCGAACGTGACCATCGGTGCAGACCTGATATTTAGTGGAGACGTGCTGAAATCAACAAAATTTATTATTGGGGGGGCTCTGGCCGGGACTGATATAACAAAGGCGATGTCATGGAATATAAGCAGCCCTGAAGATGGTTTATATATCGTTAGAATGACTCTGTTTGTTGATGACAGGGTGTTGGAGAGAAAATATTACAACTTTTCGTATGGTTGGGGCATACAGGAAATACCAGAGGTATTCATTAAAGATATTAACTCCGATTCCAGTGGTGTTAGCGTTATTTTAAGACCGAACATTCCCAGAATTGGTTCGGAACAGGAGTTTGTACTGGCAGA
>RXIJ01000096.1 GCA_004212095.1 Methanosarcinales archaeon
ATACAGCTTTGAGTGGTGGGCAGAGGCAGCTCGTTTTGTTGGCACGAGCATTTGTGCAGGGGACGAAAATTTTACTCTTGGACGAACCAACATCCAATCTCGATTTTCAAAATCAGATAAAAATATGGCGCATCATAAAAAAACTTACCAAAGGCGGCATTACTGCACTCACATGCACGCATGATCCAAATCATGTTTTATGGTTCTGTGATAAAGTGATTGTTTTAGGTAATAATGGTATTGTTGCCAACGGAAGTCCGGCAAAAGCTCTAACAGAGGAAACATTGAATAAAATTTATGGGGGGATGTGTAACGTGGGAAGTTTTGATGGTATGCAGATGGTTATACCAAGGAGTGATGTTTACAGTGCTTCAACAAACACGGTGGTGAAATGAAACTCTTATATAATTAATGAAAAACAGCGTGCATAAACATGAAATGGAAAGATGTGAAAATAGGAACCGATATAGCCGAGCACGATATCGTGCTCGCATCGTATTCGCACACCATGCTTGAGAATGATGCTGGAGAAATGGGTAGCATCCAGCAGATCCAAAGGAGGTCTTCACATCGCTCAAACTGTTTGCAGTGATTTTCGCAGCCCCTCTTACGAGTGGAATGCAAAAAACCATGACCTCAGAAACCAGCACCAAATTCGGAAGATAAGACAGGCAGTTCATCCCCGAAATCCTGATGCCTGCGATAGAGGAACTGACAGTGGGGTATGAATGATACATTTTATAGCCTCACTGGCACTCCCTTCTCTTGCAGGTATTGTTTCACCTCATTTACGGTATATGTGCCAAAGTGAAAGATACTTGCTGCCAGTGCTGCATCAGCTTTGCCTTTGATAAATGCTTCGTATATGTGTTCAATGTTGCCTGCACCACCTGATGCTATCACAGGAATGTCCAGGGTTTCTGAGATAGCACTTGTAATCGGAATATCAAATCCACCACAGGTACCATCCCTGTTCATGCTTGTCAGAAGGATTTCTCCACTTCCAAGTTTTTCTAGCTGCTGCCCCCACCAGATAGCATCAATGCCTGTTTTTGTCCTGCCGCCATAGATCACCACCTCATACCACGCCCTGCTCCCATCTTCGAGTGTGACCATGTTTTTGTCAGGTTGAATCGTCAGATTACGTTTGCAGTCGATAGCTGTAACGATACACTGTGATCCGAAGATGCCGGAGGCTTCTTTGATTAACTCATTGTTTTTTATTGCTGCTGTGTTGATGGTTACTTTATCTGCACCTGCTCGCAGTATCTGGCGGATGGTTTCTACGCTGCTGATGCCACCACCAACGGTAAGCGGTATGAATACTTCGTCTGCTGTACGCTCAATCACATCAATCATGGTTGCGCGGTGTTCGTGTGATGCCGTAATATCAAGGAATACGAGTTCGTCAGCACCCTGTTCGTTGTATCTTTTTGCAAGCTCGACAGGATCTCCTGCGCGTTTTAAATTTACAAATTCCACCCCCTTTACTACAGTACCGCAAGCATCATCAAGCGTTACATCAAGGCATGGTATAATCCGTTTGGTTAGCATATATTGCTTGCATTAAGAGTGCTGGAAGATAATATTTTCTATTCGAGCCATTTGAAGTTTGCAACGGTTAAAGGGAGTAGTCAAACATTTAATATAGTGATAGTAACATGGTGTTTAGTGAACATACTAATGGCCGAGGTGTTACAATAAATGTATTTTGAACGTATCCCATCTGTAAAAGAGTTAAAACAGCTTGAAGACGGAGAGTTTACAATCAAGCTTAACTATATTCCAAACGAGAATGAATATAAACGGTTGGAGGGTGTTTTCAACGCTCATATGTTTTTTGATTTAGCATTTGTCCCGGTAGGTGAAGAGTTTGTCAATTTTGAGAATGTTCCTCCCACAGTTGATGGGATGGAGGTTTTCCTTGATCATCCACTTACAGATGCTGAATTACATACCCTGAAAACTATAGAACGACTTGTAACTGATTCTAATCTTCATATTCATATTTTGACAACTTATGTTCCGGATTATGAAGAGCGTAAAAGATACCGTCGTTACGGCTTTATCCACCCGCCCTATTTTATTTTTCTTTTATCGTTTGTTCCTGATTTTGAAACAAGGGGAAATTTAGCAAAGGTTGTGCCACCACCCAACGTATTGTTACTTCTTGATTACGTGCCAACAGAAAAAGAAGTTGCGGAATGTGAAAGAATTCGGCCAAAACCTCGAATTGGGATACTGTTTAATCATCTTCCTTCAAAAGATGATTATAAACGAATTCAGGATATGATCAGTAGTATCAGTACAATCGTATATCTTGACATTGGGAGAGATACTAGTGAAGAAGAGGTCGAAGATATGAAAGAGTTGGGCATTCCTTTTGAAGTTGTTTTGAATCGTTCTGAAGCTGAACTAAGCCTATTAAGCATTTTAACTGATGATTGATTGCGGGATGGTTGATGATTCTCCCGAAGAAAAAATAAAGCAAAAACAATGGTTAGTTAACGAATTATTTAGCGATTAATAACTTAATCAAAAAGTAAGCTTTATTAATAGAATGCTTTGTAATTTTAGAAAAAGACAACAATATGAATTTGGCAGAAGAACTTTTAAAAATCGCTAAGAAGGATCTTAAAGCAACTAAAATTCTATATGAAAATAAGTTGTATGCTCAAGCCATCTTTTATTTCGAACAAAGTGTTGAAAAAGCAAATAAAGTGCTTGCATTGACTTTAAATAACTATTCTGAAAAGGACATGATAAAGTTCAGTCATGATGTAACGAGAATATATAAGAATTGGACCATTGAACTAAAAAAGAGATATAAAAATTTATCACGAAATTTAAATCAAATACCTGAATTAAAGAATACAGAATTTGTCAAAAATTTTGATATTGAAAGTAAAAAGAAAGAATGTGAAGGATTATTACGAAATCTTGCCAAAATTCAAACCGAAAGAAATGATTTAATTTCTATTTCAACATGGGAACTTAGAGATATTCTCACAGAAATAAATGAAAAAAACAAAGAAATTAAAGATTGGATAAAGAGTGTTTCAAATTTCAGATTGACTGAAAACGGCTGGGAAGAAGTGAAAAATGACTTTTTTAAACAATTCGAGAATCCAAACAATATTAATTTCACATCCTCGCTACGAAAAGAAATGGATGATAGTAAACTAAGCATTCAAGAACTTGAAACCGGAATCAAAAAAATATATATGCAGATAATTCATATCATGTCAGTTTCAGTTTATTTGTATCCTCTTGGCATTCTCACTTTACCACATGCCGTTATTGCAAGATATCCCAAAGAAGATTTGAGTCCTATGGATATTTATAATCTAAAACTTCCAATCATAAGGCGTTTGCCAGATTTGATTGAAAAGCATTCCAAAGCATTAAAGATTTTAACTGAATATTGCAATAGGTATCATTTGAATCCTGCACAATAATTGTGTAGTCCCGAAACCTTTGACCTTCACTCCTACCGTTTTTATATGTATGCCAGTCCCACTTTAGAGAGTATAATCCATTTTCTAACATAGTACTGAGATTAGTTCTTGAAACGAAAAGCAGATGAACCATGAAACCTCTACACCTTTTGAGTAAACATGGATCTTGAAGGATATGCAAAAAGAGCACTTGGAAAAGGCGAAGACGAAACAGTACTGGCAGACACAATAACAGAGCGCATTCTTGAGATAAAGGATACCACAAAAGAGTATGCGGAAAAACTATCTCAGGCAGTAATTGTTGAAGCAAAAGCTACCCTTGAGCCAATAGGTGATGTGTTTGAGCCAATACGCTCAGGCATTACACTTGGCGAGTTTGGAGTTGGCTCTCGCGGACTTGGAGATTTTTATACACACGAAAAAATTAGTGAAATTATTGGAAAAACGACAGCAGTTGTTGATTCAAGCCATCTCGATGATTCAGGGGTTGTACAGGGAAAAGGAGAATATATTGTAGTCAATATCGATGGCATTCATTCAAGACTGAGTGACTACCCATTTCTTGCAGGTTTTCATGTGGCACGGGCAGCCCTTCGCGATATATATGCTATGGGTGCTCGCCCCCTGGCTCTACTTTCTGATATCCATGTGGCAGATGATGGTGATGTTGGAAAAATATTTGACCATATAGCAGGTATTACAGCAGTGTCGGATTTAACTGGGGTTCCACTTATAACAGGCAGCACCCTCCGTATTGGTGGTGATGTTGTGATTGGAGAACGGATGAGTGGTGGTGTTGGTGCTGTTGGAATAGCAAATACGCTTACAAGCCGGATAAGAGCAGAACCCGGGGACAAAATAATCATGAGCGAGGGTGCTGGTGGCGGGACTATCTCAACCGCAGCTCTCTACTATGGTAAGCATGAAATCGTTGAAGAAACCCTCAATATTACTTTTATTAAAGCTTGTGAATTGTTAATGCAGCATGACCTTATATCACAGATTCATGTGATGACGGATGTGACTAACGGGGGTGTTCGTGGTGATGCGAAGGAGATAAGCCGAACTGCAAAGGTCAAGCTCATATTCTATGAAGATGAAATACTTCCACTTGTAAATCAATCAGTATTACGTATGCTAAATGAACTTGAGATAGACTATCTTGGCGTAAGCCTCGATGCACTTCTTTTGATAACCCAGCCCCACGCATCAGAAAAGATCATACAACTGCTGAGAAAGCACAACATTCAGGCACGTATCATCGGTGAAGTTACAGCCGGAAGTGGTACGGAACTTATAACACCTGACGGAATCACCGATTTCACACCACGCTTCAGAGAATCAGCTTATACACCAGTAAAAAAAATACTTGGCGAACGCACACCAGGAAACTACCAGCAGATGCAAAATAGAATCGATGACGCAGCAGCAAAAGCCATTTACAAAAAACAGCAGATGGTAAACAGGATACGAAAAAACCAAAAACAATAGAAAATATGCGATTCTTGATTACTGTACAACTCGATTGCTAGCGCAATCGAGAGTTATAATCAAGGTTCGTTATTTTATGTACTTGATCGCTAGCACAATCGAGAATTAAGATTTACCCTTCAAAGATAACTGAAACTGCCCCATTTTCCGAAGTTTTTCGATAGCGGATGCCTGCTCCGATCATTTCAGATGTTAGTCCCCTGCTAATCAATAATTAATTTTACCTCTACTCCTATCGATAATTGGCAAAACATTTAGACACCATAGTTCTCTACTACTGATACCTGGTCTTCTTGGAAAAGAAAAAAAGGCGCGAGAAGATCAAAAGATCTGCCGCACATCAAACTAAAATCGTTCCAGTATGGAAATACCGCCGCGCTCCTCACCACATATAACGAACTGAACTTTATAGAGGCCGTAAACTGGCATACCAACAAGAAGATAGGAGGCTTAACAGTTGGTGAGTATTTATTTTTAAACATCATTGGAAGGTGCGATGGGGCTATCAGAGAATGCCCTGCAGAAGTGGTTTAACAGCTCCACACTCAAGCACACTCCGGAAGTTCCCACACTAATTGAGCTGCCAGAACTTCTTAAATCACTATAAATATATTATTAAGAAAGAAGAGTAAATACCAGGAAAAGGGAAAAAGCAAGCAGTTCAGGTACAATAAGAACTTGATATCAGTGGGTCTCGCAGTATCCGAAGATAGTGTGCCATTTATGCATGAAACTTATGAAGGAAACACGCAACGACCAGAAAGATATTCCCATGACTGCTGGACACATTCATAGAACGGCTGCTTAACTTGGAAATAATCACTAAAAACCTGGTACTGGCCTTTGACAGGGATAATAACTTTGAAGTGAATATCAATGATGTATTGTCTGATGTGCACATCGCAGCCTCATGCTTTATCTGATCAGGTGAGGGATTTGCTGAGAATGCCGCTCTATAAGTATAAATACCTGTACACAAACTTTAAAGGTCACAAAATATATAGTTGCAGGACACAATATGAGTTTTTTTGGGTGAGAACTCACTACAGTCGTTGTATATAGCGATGCTTCGCACAAAAAACAGATGGGAATTTATGAGAAGCTAAAATCAAAGATACTGGAGAAATTTGCTGATATAAAAAGAAGGCATGAGAGCAACAGAGGTAAGGCGCGTGATGCAAGCAGAGTGGATAGGGAAGTAAATGAGATCATTCATAATGATTTAGAGAGCGATAATCGGATATGCGATTGGTGAGATACCTGCCCCTCCTATTCAGTTAGGCACACACTCCAAGCGCCTTTAATATCCCCTTCTGCCTTTTCGTTTGCTCTGTAACAATCTGAGTTCCATCAGGCAATATCATTACTTTGTTCTTTT
>RXIJ01000097.1 GCA_004212095.1 Methanosarcinales archaeon
TAGAAGTATTTGCGGTTGTTGATCGTCTTGAACTTGAAATGTATATATGTATTTAGACCTTACATAAAATAGGTCGCAGGGCAGCGATTCGGTCAGGATTTTATAAAGTCCGGTTAGAGTGAAAACAGTGTCTGGCTTTAAATATATTATTTATTTATATTAAGAATGGGGTTTATTTTATCGTGTTGATGTATGAATAGAGTCCATGCTCTATCTTTTTCTGCTTACGAAGTATGCAGTGTTTCGGTTTATCTTATCGTGTTGATGTATGAATGTCGTTCGTGTTGTGCAAACACCAGTTGCTATTTTCCTTCTCTTCTTTTTCGAAGCACCTGCATTTTTAACCGATAATAGGTTAGTACCAGCATTGCTGCTACAGCAAGGATTGTGAAAAAGTAGGTCAATGTGATTGGTGCTGACCTTTTGTAGTATTTGACAGAGAAACCTTTTATATCCGAGCCATTCCATTCCATAATTGTTCTGCCAGAGTCATCTTCATACATCTTATCTGGTTTTGGTATCGGCATTCCTAAAAAACGACTTCCAGTAGTATAATCTTGAAAAAGACTGACTTTTATCTGGTTATTACCTTTTATCTCTCGTGCAAGCGTATTTCCTTCGAGTTTTTCAGTGTATGCAACAAAGTCTGTAGACGGGGGGAACTCAATAAACACATGTTTTCTACCTTTTATAACACGAGACGAAATAGTATACGAATAAGAATTTGCTGCATTTCCCCTGTTCACTGCTACTATATTGGACATTCCAAAATTTGACCTGGATGATGCCGAAGTCATATATATAAGATCCAGTTGAGTGGCATTATGTATTACATGAACGGTTTTTACACCATCCTCCATAATATAATAAGCTATAGAATTGTAAGGAGTATAATTAAAAATATATTCAGTGGAGCCGGGAGCAATGTCAGATTGTTGTATACATCCAATAGATGTAAAAATAAACAACAAGAGAACTGATATTATAATTTTTTTGTTATGTCTTATCGATTCCATATTTATTTATAATCTTTGTGGTAGAATTTATTTCAACAACTGCTATGCCATCCTTGAAAACACGAACAACTCCGCCGGTCTGTGAGACTGCAACACCCACTGCCTGTGTATCCCTGGTAATGGCTGCAATAGCGGCGTGTCGTGCACCAAGCCCCTGTTTGATTGATATTTCCCTGGCATCGACATCGAGATATCTGCCTGCTGCAACAACGAGCCCCTCATCATCAATAACAATTACACCATCGAGCTGCACAAACTCTTTGAGAGCCTCCCATGTATATGGATCAAGTACATCGCGCTCTTCACTCTTATGACCATAATAAGGGTTGAGTACAAGCTGGTGGGATCTGCGCATCACCTCATCCGCATCCCCAATAACAAAAGCACATCCGATTGGCACACCTTCTCTGCCAAAGGTAGCAATATCAAAGGCAACATTCATTACAGAAAGCAACAGGCGCATATCCACTCTTTCACCGCAATCCAGAAGTTCATTTATAATCTTATTTTCTGTTAAATCATGAACCACGATAGAGATAGAGTCCTGCACCTCTACAATACCAACTACATAGTCTCCTTTTAGCAACCCGCCGATATAGGAGAAAACTGCAGCATCTGAAATCTGTTCCGAGGATGTTTTACTATGAAATTCTATATTTTTTAGAATTTGTATGAATTGTCCACCTTCAGAGTCTGATTCTACCACCGGCATCAGTTTATTGATCTTTAGTGTGCTATTCTCAGCAATAATAACCGGCACTTCATCTGTTTCGATGGGGAGATCGCTCAGGCAGACGATAGGTGCATTGATGCTTTTGGCGATGTCAATACAGGCTTTGATAACTGGCTCAATGTATTTCATATTCTTAGGTGTGTACCAGTTGTTCTACACACTTATTAATATCTTCTCCTAAAAAATTGGTTCTCTCTGTAATTTGCATTGTATATGTCCCATCGTTATACTCAATTACGAGTTCGTCTCTGCAAGGTTACTACCGAAATTCTCTTGTTGTTGCCTTCGTTAAAATTATAAGATTCAGATGTTGTGCGAAGTATAGTCACATCGTGGCTTACTGAAAAATCATTTGTATTTAACATCTGTAAAAAAGAATGGGTGAGAAGGATGATTGAACTAAATAATATATATGTTTCCGATTGTGTAAAATTCATGGAACAAATAAAAACAATTTCGTGTTTTGAACCTTGGAATGCAAGTGCTCGCGATTAATATATCGATACACCCTCACTGTTTCGCAGTTTTACAAAATCTTTCATAAGACACCTTGTAATATGGCCTGGTTTACCGTCCCCGATTATTCTGCCATCAGCTTTAGTTACAGGTGCTATTTCTGCTGCTGTTCCAGTGACAAATACTTCATCTGCGGTATATAAATCAAAGAGTCCCATGTTTGTTTCAATTAAAGAATAATTGTTTTTCTTTGCAAGCATGATAGCTGCCGCACGTGTAATACCTTTCAGGTTGTTAAGCGGTGGTGGTGTGTAAATAATACCTTTTTTTACGATGAATATGTTATCTCCAGAGCCTTCTGAAATATATCCATTGGTATCAAGAATGATTGCTTCATTCCCACCCTTTTCATTTGCTTCTATCTTGGCAAGAATATTATTAAGGTAGTTAAGAGACTTGATGTTGGGGGGTAGCGTATCAATTCTATTTCGTTTAATACACACAGTTACTGCAGTAAGCCCTTTTTCGTAAAGGTCGCCATACATTGCACCCCATTCCTCGGTAATGATAAATACATTGGGTCGTGGACATTTGAGTGGATCAAGACCAAGATCTCCAATACCGCGTGTTACAATAGGTCTGATATATGCATCAGTTAAATTATTGCAACGAAGCGTCTCAAGAATGGCTTCCAACATTTTATCAGGCGTAATCGGTATTTTAAGAGTAATCGCGTGTGCGGAGTCGTATAATCTATCAACATGTTCGTTTAATCGAAAGACTCTGCCATTGTAAGCACGAATCCCTTCGAAAACACCATCACCATAAAGAAAACCATGATCGTACAATGATGTCTTTGCCCTGTTTTGTGGAACATATTCTCCATTAACGTAAACTAACATCACGAACGGCTTTAATACAGTACAATGCTTATATGCTTTGTGTACTTAGTAAACGCTTGCTCTATTATTCAAACCTTTTTATTCTACAAACATCCAGATCTCAAAGGTTTCGCTTGAGCAATATTTTTTTCACACGTTTTACACATTCCGATAGTATCTGATCTTTGTTTCCTATTACTTCAAGTCCTGCTGCACCGTTATGTCCTCCCCCGGTCCCGCCATGTGCTTTTCCAATCTCCTCAAGAATTTTTCCAAGTGTCACACCCCTTTCAATGGCGGTGCGCCGGGCTCTGCTGCTGATCCTGACCATCTCCCCAATAGGAGTTGCTACAAAGGAAACATCTGCTCCAATATTCACCAGAGTGGATGCTGCTGTGCCATTGAACGAGCTGACATAAGAAGTTGCGATAATCCAGTCATTTGCCCGTTCGATCTTTGTGCGCATGGCTGCCTTTAGCATGGCAATGCGCATGGATATATCGTGCGGCGTGGAAGAAAGAAGTTCAAGAACCTCACCATAGCTGACTCTACTTTCTTCAAGCAGACTGGCGGTGGTATATAGTGAATCTGCTGTAGCGTGTTTAAAATGTCCTGTGTCTGTGATGATTCCTGTTATCAGTGCTATGCCCATTTCTGTAGAGAAAGAATGCCCGGTTTCGCGAAGCATCGTGCAAACGATTTCTGCTGTCGAGGTTCTATTTTCTATGAGATGGAACTCTGCCCCCTCCAGCATGGTGTTTGTCGTATGATGGTCAATAATGCAGTATTTTCCAAGTTTGATATTGTTTAGTTGAACACCAGTAGATGTATCGACCACAACAGTGATATCATACATTGATATATCAGGGCTGTAGAGCACTTTCATGTCGAGGCGATTGATGAGGGTAGAACTTATGCGGTCAACACTATCGATTATGCCAATGCTTCCGCCAAATACTTCTTTAAGAGAGTAAGCACTTCCAATAGCATCTGGATCAGCATTTCGATGGCATAAAAAAAGTGGGTTTTTAAACTCTGTTAATAGAGAATAAAATTCATTGCGTGAGACACTGTTATCCATGAAATATCTATAAATTGATAAAATTATATTTCTATTGTGTTGTAAGTCCTGCTGTATCCAGTGCCTCTTTCAATTTTTCTTGTTGTTCAGAAAATCTTTTCTGAATGCGTTCTTCCTGACGAGTGAACGTTTTAAGCCTCAGATCAAGACTTTCTTCCTTCTTCTTCAAGGATTCGATTGTTTCGTTCTTATTGCTTTTAATCAGAATATTGCCAACTGTCTGGTATAATACAACGTCATCAGTTGTAACCTCGACAGCCTCAAGTGCACGGTCTACATCACGCAAGCTTAACTCGATCTGGCTTTTTTGTCCAACCAACATCTGTGCCTGCTGCTGCGTCTGTTGAAGTTGAGACAGTTGATTTTGAATCTTAGGGGATATTTCTGAACTCATATTTGTCACTAACTTCTACATGTTATTTAACATATACGGTCAAACCGGCTTTGGGATAAAAATCACGCACATCTCCCTCTGTGTGGCACCACGTAACCCATGATCTCCAAGTACTCAACTCTCCGAATATTGTGCCCAGTCAGTTTTAATCGGCTCTTTGCTATAGTATTCGAATGTTCCATCCCGGATATTCCTGATGATTTCTTTCTGGTTCCGTGCCCTGTTTTTTTAGATGCCATACCATAATAATGGATCAATAATTATATAAATTTATGTACGTATACACCCATATTATGAAGGGGGCGCTCATTGCATTCACAGCACATACTGGCAAAGACCGGACCCTGGCGAGTGCATTCGCAAAATTGTTTTACGGGCAGGAAACAAGCTCGCATCACAAGAAGTACAGATACCGTAGGCATGGCCTCATGGATGAAATCCTATGCAATAAGCTGATACGAGGGGTGATCATATCCGGACTGATGATGTGGGGCGAGTCACGAAGTTTTTAGAGCAATATTCTGCTGAATACCATGTTCGTGTGGTGGAACATACAGAGAGAGATCACGAAGTGATGGAGCCGTCGGTCGAATAATATTGTCCAAAAGCCGGTTGTACTGATTCAGGGTTAGCAATATAACATTAACTCTGCTTTTTAGGAAATATTCCCAGTCCAAGTTTTTTTTGTCCAAAACCCGTAATTTCTTCGGTACCTCAGTAATCAAACCTCCCTCCTTTAAATCAATGCGATAAACTCTGTTATACTTATGCAACAGATCGATCGGTGTGATCTTGCAGTTCAACTCAGCCTTCTTCAGTATATTTTCGATCGTGCGATGTATGTATAGTCAAACACCTAACATTTGAGACTTTTTAATGTGTGGCGCAAATTTATTAATCCATGATTTAGCGTAACTTAATTTCTTTGAACACTCAAAAGAACATCTTTGAGATTACACGCTTCAATACATCCAGGTTTTTTATGAACGTTTTTGAAATCTCCCTTTTTGCATCTTTTTGGATATATTCAATTGGATTCGAGATCCGTAGAATATGTGAAAAGGTACACAAGTACAATATCTAGTTTCTCCACACATTCCTGTACTATTTTTGCCTTGTGAGAACTAAAGTCATCCGGTATTGTGATAATCCTTCCTTTCGGGTTTGCCTTCCGACCGTTTTAAGAAACATCGGGTATCCTCCTTTTTTGAACGCTTACGAAAACCAATAACTGATCGTCCGTTTATTGGATAAAAACCAAGGGTGTTTGCCCTAAGTTTACTGGTATTTTTATAGATGACCGTTTTTCCGAATGACCATGATTTTTGGGTATTAGATGTTGTTTGTGGGGATTATTCGTCAAAAAATCCTATTATGTCTTTATCAGTTACTTCTGGCAATCTTTTTTTAAAATACCCTCAGCATCTTTTGGTATTATGCCACCGTATCCTTCTTTATCCCAATCGTTCTTGCTAAATATAACCTGTGTTCTTACTGACACCAACAAAATCCGAAGCCACTTCAACATATCTATGCTTGATAAAATATAGCCTCTTCAACACCGTTGTATCCTTCTCAAGATGTTTGATGCGTTTGGACAAATCTTGAACCGTCAGATGTCTCT
>RXIJ01000098.1 GCA_004212095.1 Methanosarcinales archaeon
GACACTGCCCAAATATCAAACTTGACTTATGCTACAACAAACCAAAAGTTGAGCACCAGCAAACCAAAGGTTTTATCAGAAGAATGTTATTAACACAGGTATGGATGTCAGGGAAATTCTATAATACCATAACTGAAATTTTGACAAAACAAGAGTTTTCAATAAGTGGTGTCTCGCGCGAACTGAAAAAGCATGGGTATGACTACCATAGACTTATAGTAACAGGTTACCTTCGCGCTCTTGAAGATGTTGGATATATGGAAAGAAAAGATGTGCCACCATCGAGAATATATGCATGTGTCAATAAAGAAAAAGACATCTACGAACTGATAGCAGATAAACTCGATCAGATCAGCATCGAAAAACGATTGCATGTGGCAGTGTTTCTTCTGACAAATCTTCTTGGACGCCCCTGTTTCAAGCATGAATTAACCCTGCTTGGCATTTCTAATCCACACCCAAACCCCCACATCAACAAATCCACGAATGAAAACCTTGGTCACTTTCGAGCAGACGTTACCAGAATCAACATACCACCAAACGATCTGGCTTATGAACTCATCGACAATGTTGTGCCATTCGAAGCTGTCGATATTCTACTTCAAATACTAAAGGAGCGTCTCGATCTCGGAGGACTCAAAGCAAAACATCAGCAAACCACACTGGTAAAAATTTCATAAAAACTGCACAACTTCGTCGTGCAGAAGGAAACTCCCAACTCTTGATTACGCAAGTACCGCACAACTTCGTCGTGCAGAAATAACGGTTAATGGCCAATTCTTGAGTGAGATAGCAATCGAGTACATAGAAATATAACCAGTGACTCTTGATTACGCAAGTACTGCACAACTTCGTCGGTTAATGGCCAATTCTTGAGTGAGATAGCAATCGAGTACATAGAAATATAACCAGTGACTCTTGATTACATAGTAATCAAGCGGTGCAACTCTTCCGGATTATCCGTGAAGGCGATGTTTTGGCTATTCCAGCGACTCTTGATTACGAAGTAATCAAGCTGTGCAGCCTTGTGGTCGTAGAAGGAGATTGGAACAAATACATAATGTCTATTAATCGCAATCACACATACTTAATCATTTTAACAACAGTTGCAGCAGTGCTTCGCTTCATTGAGCTTGATTTGCGAGTCTTTCACCATGATGAGGCAGCAGTTGGTTATTTTGCCTACCGTCTCTTATCTGAAGGCATCTACTCTTATGATCCATCGTTTCATGGACCTTTTTTGTATTATGCAACTGCTTTCCTGTATAGTGCACTTGGTGATAGTGTGTTTTCGTCCCGACTGCTGCCAGCCATAACCGGTGTTTTGATCATTCCTCTTATCTTTTGTCTGCAACGTTATATCGGGAGAAGCGGCGTGTTTATAGCTTCCTTCCTGTTTGCAGTCTCGCCCTCATTCGTGTACTATTCTCGTTTTTTCAGAAACGATATTATTGTGGTATTCTTCATACTTGCCACTTTCATCTGTGTTTTAAAGTATCTTGATAGTGGAAAACTGGTGTTCGCTGTTGCTGCGGGAAGCTTTCTTGCGCTGTCCGTTGCTTCCAAAGAGAATACATATATTTATATTACAATTTTTATTTCATATTTTGTATTTGTAAGCATGCTTGAACTTTTAACAAAAAAGCCTATTTCTTTGATTAATTCACTCAAGCACCATTTTACTGGCATACTCATAGGAGCGGCGTGCTTCTTCATGGTTTATGCACTTTTTTATACTGATTTTTTTACGAATCCTTCCGGTATTTTAGCATATGAAAGTGCAATCAGTCACTGGCACCAGGTGCACCGGATCGAGCGCATCACAGGTCCTGTGTACTTTTATATTCCCCTTTTGTTTTTATACGAGCTTCCGGTTGTGATTTTTGCCACTTCTGGCACGATATATTATGTACTGCTGCACAAGCTTGATAAATTCAACCTGTTTTTGATTTACTGGAGTGTGATGAGTCTTCTTGCTTATTCGTATCTTGGGGAAAAGGTGCCATGGTTAATCCTTCACATTCTACTCCCGATGACACTCCTTGCAGCATCCTTTCTTAATAAGATAGTCGTGTCTCTTCATAATAGGAGTGTCAACATGAAAAGGGCATTTGAAGCCGTATTTGCAATATCTTTACTTCTTTTTGTGTTTTCAAGCTTTCAACTAAACTACGATCATTTTACAGATACTGCCGAACCATTGATCCAGGCTGCACAACCACCACAAAAGTTTCAACAACTAATCGATACGATTGATGTGGTTGCACTTCAGTATGATGGTTATGATACTAATATCCAGGTAACTGACAAAAGTATTGAAACACAGTTTCTCTGGTATCTGCGACACTATAAAAAAGTTCACTGGAATGTGAGCTTGAACTCAACACTCGATTCGCCAATTATTGTAACGCATGATGTTAATTCCACAACAGTTGAAAATAAAATTGACAAAAGCTACCTGCGTCTTGATAATGCTAAGATGAGCTGGTACTGGTTCAAAACAAGCGATATCACACCAGGATACATACTATTTAGAAACATGAATAGACCAGCAGAAGAATATGGGATAGTGTTGTTTTATAGGGAGTTTCCTTAAGCTTTTAAATCCTGAAAAAAAGAAAAATGGGGAGTATTTTTAACATTTTTTCCCCTCAGCAAATTCATCCTCCAGTATCTTCCCTACACACTCAGACCCGGCATTAATCGAACCATTCATGCTTCGCTCAGGATAATTCGGAAGAGAGAACATCCCGGCAAGATATAATCCTCTTATTTTTGTTTTGTACGGAAGAACTTTATTTCTAAACCCAGTTTTAAATATCGGTGCTGTGTCCACATTTCTTGTCAGTTTCCACCATTTTATCATACTTTCGTCAAAACCTGAAAATAGCTTTTTTAAACCGCCCAAATATAATTTTATCACTTCTTCTTCGTTCATTTTCCAGAGTGGACTATTCAAATCATTGAAATAAGAAGTAACGTAAACAAGGTGTTCTCCATAGTCATCGAATGGGGCAAAGTTGGTGTGTTCTATTACTGCACCGAATGGTAGATCTGCTTTTATGTTTAGCCAGTACAGGTTCTCCATCAATCGTTCTTTTAAAGCGAAGGTTGCACACGCAGTTCCCTGGTATTTTATTCCCTCCTTCAATGAAGTGCCGGCTATCTTGTTTAAAACAATCGGAGATGCCGTTGATATAATATTATCACAGCTAATAAATTTATTACCAGTTTCTATACCAATTACTTTATTGTTTTTGATGATTAACTTATTTACTGGAGTTTTTTTAATTTCTCCCCCTTCATCTTCAATTTCTTTTAACATAGCTTCAACCAGTAAATAAAATCCTCCTCTCATGTATCCAAGTCGTTCACCACCAGGAGATCGATCTGATCTGATTTTAATGCGAGATAAAAGCCATGAAGCGGAAACGGTATCCTTTTCATCCCCAAATTTGCTCTTCAGTAACGGCTCAAAGAAATTTTCATAAACCGACTTTCCAGCAGTAGTTAAAATAAAATCCTTTGCAGTGATGTTGTCTAAATCCTCTATGTTTTTTCTCTTTGATCGCAACACAAGTAATGTGAGTTTTGCCTTTTCAAAAAGTGACAAATACGGGTATTGCAGTATTTCACTTGCTGTATTCAGGGGGTATATCTTCTCATTGTTGTAGTATCCAGTAGTCCCTTTTAGCCATTTCAATTTACTACTTAATCCAAGATCACTGATTAATTTTAGTATTGTTTCATCTGACCTGAACAGGTGATGATAATATTTCTCGATATGATAGCCATTTACATGATAACTGGATAATAATCCCCCAATCTCACTCTTCTCAAAAATAGCTACATCTATCCCTCTCTTTGAGAGCTTATATCCTGCACATAATCCGGATAGCCCTGCCCCGATGACTGCTACAGTCATTTCTCTATTACTACGATAGCATCTTTTATTGTTTCAGCGTCAACGGCTTTTCCATGAAGCATGAGCTCGCTTTTCACAGATACGGCTTCCGGCTCAAGATTGATACTTTCTGCATCTATCTGCAAAACGATGTGGTTTGTTTTCATTTGTGCTGCGATATGCACAGGGTTAGCTGTTTGTAGTGCACGCACGATCTGTTTTGCCTGTTTTTTATAGCGAGGCCCTATAATACTCATATTAGGCTTAATCTCTACCGGAACCTCAGCAAATACTGGCATATCGTTTTGCAGTTCTACGATGCTGTTGGTAACACCTTCAAGATCTATTGTGTCGGTGAAAGGGCTGCGGTATATTTCTATCTTTTTCAGTTTAGCGTTCAGTGCAATCCCATGTTCGGATTTGTATCTCCTAACATAGCTTGCAACTTCCACGAGAAGTTCTCCATATTCTTCAGATGTCGCGTCAATTAATGATTTGTCGGGTATTGGCCAGCTTTTTTCGTGAATGTCTTCTTTGTACAACCTGGAATATGCTTCTTCTGTGAAAAATGGCAAAAATGGCGAAAGCATTCTAAGCGCTGCATCTATTGTGGTGTAGAGAGTGTACTCTGCGGCTCTTTTGGGTTTTAAATCTTTTCCATAAAGCCTTGATTTTACAAGCTCAATATAATTGTCTGCAAACGTCTCCCACAAAAAACCACGAAGCAGTCGGAATGCCTCATTAAATTGATAGGCATCCATGTTCAAAGTCACACGTTCTACCAGTTTTGCAAGTTTGCTTAATAGCCAGCGATCAACAACTGTAAGCTCGGCACAGGTCTTTGTATCAAAATTTTTTATGTGTGGATAAGCAAATCTAAAGATGCTCCAGAGTTTCTGTAAGAATCGTGAACCTGCAACAACATCCTTCCATCGAAACATGATATCTGAGCCTGTTGACCCGCCGATGGCTGCCCACTGCCGAAAAGCGTCTGCCCCGTATTTGGTTACCACTTCTTCAGGTACTACGAAATTATTTCGTGATTTACTCATCTTATGACCATCTTCGCCAAGAACCATGCCATTTATGATGATTGCGTCCCATGGATGCACCCCTACAAGTGCTTTTGTAAGGAGAATCGTATAGAACGCCCATGTGCGAATAATATCATGTCCCTGTGGGCGGAGAGCTGGTAAACGTTGATTTTCTCCTTTTAGCCACCCACCCACTTGCAGGGCGGAAATTGAAGAATCCATCCATGTGTCAAGCACGTCTTCTTCTGCGACAAAGCTTCCGGATCCGCATTCACACGTTACAGGTGGTGCATTTTTCGTGGGGTCGACTGGCAGCCATTCCGGTTTTGCAACAAGCGTCTTTCCACATTGATTACAATACCAAACAGGTATTGGTGTTGCAAAAATGCGCTGCCGAGATATGCACCAATCCCACTCCATCGTACCAGTCCAGTTTTCAAGACGTGTTTCCATGTGAGAAGGTATCCATTTTATCTGTTTCGAGGTTTCAAGTATTTCATCACTCTTGATTTTCACGAACCACTGCCGCTCGGAAAGAGTCTCAATTGGTGTTTTACATCGCCAGCATCTGCCTACATTCTGTTCTATAATCTCCTGTTTGGTGATAAGCCCGGCATTTTTCATATCCTCAATAATGACATTCTTGCACTCATCGACACTCATCCCCCCATACTTTCCGGCAAGAGAAGTCATGCGACCCTGTTTGTCAATTGCCTTTCTAACCGGCAGATGGTGTTTTGCCCACCACCGCACATCCTGTTTATCACCGAATGTGCAGATCATAACCACGCCAGAGCCAAAAGAAGGGTCAACTGCCTCATCTGAAATCGCCACAACCTTATGACCAAAAACGGGAACGGTAAGCTCTTTTTCGATCAGGTGCCTGTATCGCAGGTCTTCCGGATGCACAGCCACTGCCACACAAGCAGACAACAATTCCGGCCTGGTGGTTGCAATCTCCACGCCATCAAAATCAAAATAGTTTAGGAATGCGTCCCTATTTTCGTAATCAACCTCTGCAAAGGCAATTGCAGTCTCACAGCGAGGACACCAGTTAACAGGATGCTCGGCCTGGTAAATATAATTCTTTTCGTACATCTGTACAAAAGAGTGTTGTGTGTGAGCATAATACTCAGGCTTCATTGTAATATACTCACTACTCCAGTCCACAGAAAAGCCAAGACGGCGAAGCGTGAGTCGCATCTTAGCAATATTCTGTTCTGTCAATTTTTCACATAATTCCAGAAATTCCTCTCTTGACACCTGGTTCTTGGTAATACCATGCAATTCCTCCACACGTACCTCGGTAGGTAAGCCGTGACAATCCCAGCCCTGCGGAAACATTACATTAAAACCCCGCATACGCTTATATCGAGCCACAAAATCAATGTAGCACCAGTTCAGTGCATTGCCGATATGAAAGCTCCCAGTAGGATACGGGGGCGGCGTATCAATAATAAAATCAGGCTTCTTTGATTTCCAATCAAAAAAATACGCTGAATCAACCAGACGTTCCATCAATCGCAGTTCAACAGCAGGTGCATCATATTCTTTTGGAATTGCACCATTATCAACATCAGACATACGACAACACAATACGACTACTAATAAGTAAATTTGTTGGTTTCACTGACCTGTTATAAAAAGTTATAAAAATAGAAAGCTGTCAGGTAGGCTGTGGGACAAAATTCAAGTTGTGCACAGGTTCAGTCAAAGGTTGCCAGCTATCTATGCTTACGTTGTATGCAGTTTCTTGACACCTTTTTTCCGTAAAATTGAGCCGTGCAGCAGCCGGGCATAATCAATAAGGATGTTATCGTATTCTGCCTGCCCGGGCTCACCTGACGGAGTGCGTATTGCCTTAACAAGGCTCATTCTTCCGGAAATCGGGCATCCGGTCAAACATGCTCGAAGCAGTGCCTGAAAAAGATTGTTGATGCACAGTGATTTTCACACTACTGGTGTTTCTGTCGTGTGATTGAACGAATATTTTCTTTTACGGTTTCAGCGCTTCGCACATCCATAAGTCCCTCAAAAATAGC
>RXIJ01000052.1 GCA_004212095.1 Methanosarcinales archaeon
TACTTTCTGCAAAGCGCAGCTTTGCAGATTTCAAACATAACTCCGGACGAATTTTAATAATTAAAGGTTACTTTCTGCAAAGCGCAGCTTTGCAGATTTCAAACATAACTCCGGACGAACTTCAATCATCGCATGCCCCCCGTAATTCTTCTCTTGTATTAAGTAACGAAACCCAAATTCCAAAGAATAAGACATTTCCTATGATGTTATTCCACGATGATTCCCGCATATCCAACCACACTGCTGTTGTCTCCGGTAGCGTCACCGCTTGTCGAGTAATCAAGCAGTTCTGAAGTTGATGCACCAAGTTTTTTAGAAGCATACAGCATCGCAGCGATCGCACCATAGCCGCAGACAGTTGCATTTAATTCATATAATACGGAATACATCTTATGTATATCAAAATCAAGTATGGCAGTTATAACAGACATGTCTTTTTTGTATGCAACGTCTGCTGGCTGGTAATGCGTAAAATCGCTCGATGCTATTATTATTACCCTCTTCTTGCTTTTTTGAGCGGCTTTCACAATTTCTTCCCCAGTTCTCAGTGCCGTCTCTTCATACTGATTACTGATACATATTGGTACGATCTTAAAATCTTTCTGGGTATATTGTAAAAAAGGGAGTTGTACTTCAATGGAGTGCTCTCTCTGATGTGCTATCTCATCATAATCTATGACGCTTCCCGAAAGCATACTCACAAAGTCCTGGTCCACATGCACGTCACCAAGAGGAGTATTCCATACATCAGTTGATACTGCAACCTGCGAACCCATACCGGTATGGTTTGGCCCAAGAATCACGTACGTGTCGGCATGAGGTAATGCAGCATACACACATCCGGCAGTTCTGCCCGAATACATGTACCCAGCATGAGGTACCACCACACCAATCGCATTTTCATGTTTTGGGGTGTCTGGTATCAATTGTTTTATTGACTTTTTTAGATCATCCGAGTTTCCCCGGTAGAATCCTATTGCTGTAGGACTGCGCCGCATGCCTACTCACACTTACAATTCTGTTTCAAAATCTGAGAGCTCGTAATTAAATGTAGTATCGCCTTTCTCTGCTTTTATAGTCTTTGCTAATAGCCAATAGATTAAAGCAAGGGCTTTTCGACCTTTATTGTTTGTTGGTATGATAAAATCAACGTTTGATGTGGAGTTATTCGTATCACACAAAGCCATCACCGGTATGCCAATATTAATTGCTTCACTGACTGCTTGCGCATCCCCGTATGGATCTGTGACCAAAACAATGTCCGGTTCAATATACCTATCCAGTTTTGGGTTGGTAAGTGTCCCTGGTATAAATCTACCAATGATGATTTTTGCACCGATTATCCTTGCAAACTGTGTGGCTGGGTAATGCCCATACTGTCTTGCTGATACCACCAGTATGCGTGATGGATTATATTTTGAGAGTAATTTTGCTGCCAATCGTGCCCGTTCATCAGTTTTTTGAATATCAAGCACATATAAACCATCTGCCCTGACTCGATAGACAAATTTCATCATTTTATGGTTCTTTTGCTGAGTGCCTATGTGAATTCCTGCTGACAAATACTCATCAATGGGAATTAATGGTTCATATTCTATATCTAATACTGGTATAATTTCCTGTTCCATTTTATATTGCCTCATCTTTTTTTATTTCAGGTTCTTCAACCATACTTCTATTAATTATTTTATACACTCTGTGTTCGTACTTTGCAGTGATAGGAATAACGCCAAGGCGCATTTCTTCAAGAGCGATATCGATTGGTTCTCCTTTTGCATCCGGAATCAGCACCGGTGCACCCATCGAAATTTGCAAAGCACGTGCACCAACGATTCTGGCACGTTCGTATCGTGTATACTTATCTATCTCCAATTAATCACCACATTTTTGAATCAATCATTAATTATATGTCTCAGTGGACTTATACTTTATACTGGATTCCCATCGCGAGTTTGGGGTTGCTGAGATTTGAACTCAGGTCACAGCGTCCCGAACGCTGCAGGATGGTCCAGGCTACCCTACAACCCCTACTGGTAGGGTGAAAGTATATCCACGAGTTTGACATGAGAAAGGAGCATCCTTCGGCAACAATACCGATTAATCCCAAGATCGTCAAGCACTGCACCAGCATCCTCGCTCTCAATGCGCTTTGTGTATTCTTCCCACACACTTCCAATAACCTTACCACAGGTAAAACATCTAACCGGTATCATTCATATTCACCTGTATGACTTCTGTCTCTTGGCTCTTGCACCACGCCCCCCAAACTTCTTGGATTCTTTCTGGCGCGAATCATTAACAAGAAGAGACCTATCGTATTCAAGTAATGCATCCTTGAGTGAGGGGTCTCCACTCCACTCTACAAGTCCCTTGGCAATAGCAGTCCTGACTGCTCCAGCCTGGCCCATAATGCCCCCGCCTTTAACTACTACATTAACATCAATACTGTTAATCACGTCATCGTTACAGAGTCGAACAGGTTCAATCATCTTTATCCTAACAAGCTCTGGCTCAATAATTTCGATTGGCACTTTATTAATTCTGATGCGCCCTTCCCCCTCTTTTAGAGTGGCACGTGCTATTGCAGTCTTCTTTTTACCTGAAGTATTAATAATTTTAACCAAATACAATTACTCCTTTAAAATTTACCACCAAGTTGCCTGCTCAAGTTATCAAGTCCAATATGCTTGATGGTGCTGAGCTGTTTCATGGATGTGCCCTCTAATTTACTCCTTGCTTCCCGCTTAAGTTCCCCTGGTTCACCAACATACACCTTGAGATGAGAGAGGGCCTCTCTTCCGCGCCGCCGTTTATGCGGCAGCATGCCCCTAACTGTTCGTTTAAGAATCATGTCAGGTCTTTTAGGGTAATATGGACCTTGTTCCTTGATACCACGCTGTGTTGCTTGTAGATATCCTTTAAACGTGGTTGTTGCCGAACCTGAAATAATTGCTTTTTCGGCATTGACAATAGAGACTGTTTCCCCCTCAAGCAAACGTTTGGCAATCATACTTGAAAGACGTCCTAATATGAGTCCGGAAGCATCAATGACTATCACTACTACATCACTCCATTATCCTAACATTACTGCCTTTTGGATTTGCCTCTATTAGCTCTGCAATAGAAAGACAGGTTCCACCAGCTTTATATATTTTATCTTCTGCATTGATGCTGAAATTAAACGCAGCAACAGTAACAGAATGGTCAATGTTTCCTGCACTAAGTACTTTTCCAGGAACAATCACAGTATCATTATTTGAAGCATATCTATTGATTTTACTGATATTTACCTCTGCAAATCTCCGGGTTGGACGTTCGAACCTCTTTGCAATAACTCGCCAGATAGAAACGTCCTCGATACGGGATTTGGTTTTTAATTCGTTAATCAATTGTATCAAAGTTGGATTCGTTTTAGATCTTTTACTCATTATTGTGCCCTCACATCGAGCCGCAGTTTCAGCCTGAACTTAGGCACAAAAACTTGCATCTTGGATAAGACTATCAGTGCATACACTTACTACTACATAAAGATTGCTCTTCGCATGTACAAACTCTCCTATGTGTTGGGTTATTCCGATTTTGAACGTCTGGAAAATTCAGAGTTCTGGTATAATACACGAGCAAATTAATAGTCAAGTTTCCACAAGTTTTTCACAGGATGGATTTTAACGCCTCTTTTTAGCACCCTCTAAAGTATTCTGTAAGCTATATAAGCCAAGAGGGCTAAAAACATCTGAAGGATTGGTGCCCTGATAACTTATGGACTCCATGGTGCTTTATACAACTGATTCACGCTGGAACTGGTGACGTTCCCTGGTGAATGCACCCTTTATGTAATCGAATTTCAGGCGCAGCAGCAATTTCGTGCACTGGAAAAGAAATTGAACGGTTTCAATGACACTATAATCAAAGGACAAGCTCATTTATCAGGTTGCATGAGTCTCTCTTCGATTTATGGCATTCCACTCGATCAACAGGGGGTTGCAACGGGGTTGCAGCAGGGATTAAAGTTTCCACATCGTACTTGCGCAGTTGCGGATGGTGTGAAATCGGTCAAACTATTCTTGGATCAAACACCTGAGGTCAAAACGCTCAAGGATCGGTCCATGGGTTCGAGATAGGATACTTCTTATCGATCCCCGGGTTCTTTATAATGACGCGGGGCGTGCAATCCGTCAGGGTGTACTTCATCGTAAAATTGGTGGCGGCAGGAGAACACAGAAAGGTGCTGAAGTCTTTGAATTGATTTTGAGTATTTATGAAACATCAAAGAAAAGAGGATAGAGATTTATGGGAATTGTAAAGAAATGGTTTGAGCAGTCTTCAGAAAGCGAAATTCAAAAAGTTAATGCTTCCTAAAGGTAAGTACAAAGATTGTAATCACCTTAATGTTGCAACCATTACTGCATTTGTAAAATCCTCTGGAGTGGTACCAGGTGAATCTACATTTTCTTTAAGATATACTTCTTTTAGTGTGTCTGTTATTATCTTTTTATTTAACGCAACATTTTTTAGAGATTTAGCCATTATATTCAACGAGTCTTCTGGAAATATGAAAAAATCACCGGTAAACAAAATGTCATCAATTTTTCCATCCCTTTCTTTTAAAAAAACACGTATCAGTCCGCCTGCTGATTTATACAAGCCTTGTTGATAGCTGGATATATCGATTTTCATTTCTATAACCTGTAAATAAATTCTGTTGATCTATACTTGGGAAGTAATTCTTGCACAAGTTCCTCTTCATACGGTATCAACCCAGAGTATACAAATTCTATTCCAAAAGATTTCTCAAATCCCTTCCTAATCGCTGCTTTTAGTTCATCCGGATCAACATCATAACCTAATTCCTTATTTATCCAGCTAACCCTGCTTTTTGCTGATTTCAATCCTTTACTTTCGTATTTTATCGTTGGAACGTTCAACACCTTAAAAGCAGTCTCCATGTCAAAATCAACCAGTAGTGAACCATGCTGTAGAAGAGTTGCATTCCGTCGTGCCATGCATCCACCAGATATCTTCCCGCCATTTACGATTAAATCGTTTATAGGCTTAAATTCCGCATCCAGTCCGAGGTATTTTAATGCTTCTATGAAACCATCCATGATTCTCTCGTAGGATGCAACAAAGTCTGATGGAATATTATGCATTTTCCTATCTACCACTACCTCATAGTTCAACTGTTTGGAATCCATATAACCTGCCCCGCCCCCGGTCGAACGCCGTACTACTTTAACATCATTTTCCCTGCAATAATTCAGATTCAGTTCAGCCTCTGCACATTGATGGTATCCAAGGAACACGGATTTTGAGGTGTATCGCTCCAGATATAATGTGTCCGGACTTTTTTGTTCTGTGTGGGATATAAACATCGCCTCATGTACTGCCATTGCTTCATAAGGGTCTATCAAGCCAATATCAATATATCTCCATTTCATCGCTATTCAATCCATCACCAATTATCAATTACCAGTTATCAACTACTCAAACGACCGTCACAGGTAAATACATTCTCCTTATGATGCCTTACAGAAGCTATATTGGGTATGAAGCAACAATAATTTATGCAGAGGATGTTTTTATGATGAAAGGATTTACAACAAAAGCGGTGCGCTATGGAGAAAACACCTGTCCAGTAACAGGAGCGCTGACAACACCAATATATCAGACCACTACATACGCCTTTGAAACGGTACAGGAATTACGGAACGTACTTGAAAAGAAGAGCGAGGGCTTTGTGTACACCCGTGCAGGAAGCCCCACGCAGAAGGTCTTTGAAGAAAAAGTGGCAGCACTTGAAAACGGTGAGAGTGCCATATCATTTGCGAGCGGTATGGCAGCTGTCAGTGCAGCAGTACTTGCTGTGGCAAAGAAAGGAGATCATGTAATCACAAACAATGCCGTCTACGGCAGCACCTATCATCTGTTTGCAGAGATGCTGCCAGGTTTTGGAATCGAAGTATCGATGATCGATGTGTCCGACACAAAGGAACTTGAAGAACATCTTAAAGATAACACCAGGCTGATCTTCTACGAGACACCTGCAAATCCAACCATGAAACTGATCGACATAAAAAAGATCTCAAAGTACCATCCTCTCTCGATGGTAGATAATACCTACATGACGCCATATCTTCAAAACCCCCTCGATCTTGGTTCCGATGTTGTTATTCACAGTGCCACCAAATACATCTGTGGGCATGGTGATGCTCTTGGTGGCATCATCGTATCGAATGCGGAATTTATCCAGCGTGTACGCCCCATCCTCAGGGATTTTGGAGCGGCTCTAAGCCCTTTTAATGCCTGGCTTCTGATTCGCGGTATCAAAACACTCTCTCTTCGCATGGACCGCCACTGCGAAAACGCTCAAAAAATTGCAGAGTTCCTGCAAAAACATCCTGCGGTTAAAGAGGTGTATTACCCTGGACTAAAAAACCATCCACAACACAATCTTGCTAATAAACAGATGCGCGGGTTCGGCGGCATGATAGCGTTTGAGATGAATAGCTACAATGATGCCGAAATTTTTATGAACAGTCTTGAACTATGCACTCTTGCAGTAAGCCTTGGAGATATGAAAACCCTCGTCCAGCATCCAGGCACCATGACCCATGCAGTGGTTCCGGTAGAAAAGCAGGAGAAGATTGGAATCACAGACGGACTAATCCGAATCAGTGTTGGGATAGAAGATGTTGAAGATCTGGTATCTGATCTGAAACAAGCACTCGATAAAACAGAGAGCAAGAGTACAACGTGAGTAAAAATTACCAGCACTACACAACTTCGTTGTGTAGAAGATAATTCTTCATGCGTGTTCGGATAAGAGATGGATCATGATAAATCATGGGAAAATAATAAACTATTGGGTAAAGTCCTTATGGTTTGGTTCCATCCACGACCAGTTGTGATTTTAATGTGCATCAGGATTTGCCAGAGCCTTCAAGTCGTCAAAAACGTGAACAATAAATCGCTAAAACTTCTTAACCGAACACCAACGAAACATGTACAAACTATCTGAAAGCGACAAAAATACGTGTTGGTTTATTATTAAATTTCGGTAAGAAGAAGTTATATGAATGGCAGTATATATGTTAAAAGTGTGGTGAATATGGTAGATAGGAAAAAGTATGCTGAACTACTCCGGGCTAAAAAGGATGACAGATACGAATAAGATGTTGGGGGAATGGTTGGATGAGAGGTTATAACCCATTGAATATACCTTTTGAGAAAGTTGAGGAAAAAGAGGGAACTTTAGAATTTAGGGTAGCAAAAGGTAACTTGATGGATACCTCTTTAGAGAATGTTTTATTCTTTGATATTCAAGTTTGGGACTCAAGGTTTGCACTTCATCGAGGCTGTCCCTTAATTCATTATCAACACGGACACTTAAAGTTATACATCCAATTGGCTGACGAACTTATATCTTATCAGGAAAATGCGGATTTGCAAGAAGCTCGTCTGCGTTCGGCAATGAGCCGCTGTTATTATGGTATATTTTGTATCACAAGGAATCAGAATCAACTTGTTGCTAAAGGCATATTCATTCCAAAAGTTAATACTCACAAGTTTGTAAGGGAAAAATACAAAGGATCAGCCCATAAGGTAAAGAAAAAGATAGGAAAGAACTTAGGCCGCCTGTGGAAGGAAAGAAAAGATGCTGATTACGAAAATGATACGGATATTAATGTTTCAAGGGCAAAAAGTGCACTTGACTTATCTGAAAGGACTTTAGAAAAATTACGACAAATGGAGACAGTATAACTATGGAACCGGATGAATTTTTGTATCCAGAACAAAGGCTTCCAAGCAACGCTTACTCAGCTAATAAACCCGCAAGACAGTAATCGCCCTAGAAAAAATATGGCAGCCTGTAAGACCTTTTAAACTGTCTCGTGAAAATCTGTGTAGTCTTGTGGTTATAAAACAAGCTTGAAACAAATGTAGAATATGATATTCAAACAGGAACAGATGCAGGAAATCTTCGAAAGAGTGCTCCCAGGTATAACGCCTGGTGAGAAGGAGCGAAGAGAATTAAAAATAATCGCCGACTTGCTGTTAGAACGCATCAACAGCTTTGCAGAGGAGTTTCAGGTTAAAAGCGTTCTTGTTGGTTCTGCAGCAAGAGACACGTGGATTTCAGGTGAACATGACATTGATCTGTTTATCCTGTTTCCGGAAACTGCAAATCGCAAAACTCTTGAAACAGATGGTCTTGACATTGCAAGAAAAGTACTCTTCGATGCAGATAAAATAGAAGAGCGATATGCAGAGCACCCGTATCTATATGGAATGATAAACAATTACAAGATAGACATTGTGCCGTGCTTTAACATCAAAGATACAAAAAACATCAAATCGGCAGTGGATAGAACCCCCCACCACAACAACTTTGTAAAAAAATATATAAAAACTTGTGAGAAGGATGTGCGCCTTGCAAAACAATTCCTCAAAACAGCAGGAATCTATGGCTCAGAACTGCGAACACATGGCTTTTCTGGCTACTTAACAGAACTACTGATCATACAATACGGCTCGTTTGAAGCATTACTCAAAGCTTCCTTGAGATGGAAACCCTGCACAACAATCGATATAAAAAAACATGCAACACACAAACATGGTGATCCACTTGTGGTGATTGATCCAACCGATCCTAAACGAAACGTGGCAGCAGCACTCAGTCTTGATAATATGTGTCGTTTCATTGACATTGCTCGAAATTTTTTGAAAAACCCGTGCATGGAGTACTTCTCTAAACCAGCACACAAACTCGTGTATCAGGAGGAAATCGAACAACTGTTTCACAGAAGAGGCACCAAATTAATAGGTATCACCTTTCACAAGCCCTGTATAGTGGAGGACACATTGTACCCACAGCTTGAAAAAATGCAAAATGCAGTAGAAAAACTATTAACAAGGCATGATTTTCGAATCATAAACAGCAATTACCTCGTGTTAAATGCAGATATTTATCTTATCTTTGAACTGTTCGAAACGAATCTTCCAATGGTCAAAAAACACATTGGACCACCAGTATGGTTAAAAGACAATGCTGAAAAATTCAAAGCGAAATACCATAAGAAGTCAGGCAACCTGTCCTACATGTACATCAAAGACGGTAAATATACTCTAAACATACAGAGGGTCTACACGACACCAACCTCACTATTCCAATTAGAACTACTAACATGCGGACCTGGAAAACACATAACACAAATAATCAGACAGGATGGATTCTCAACCCTTTCAGAGCATGAACTATTCGCAATAGAGCATCAGGAGTTCAGAACATTCCTCTATGACTTACTAACCCATAAGCAAGATTCTTAAACTTAGGTGAAACAATACTGTGTGATACTATGCTACGTAAAAAGGATAAACTTGTAATATGGCCTGTGTACCTTGACACTACGAAATCTCGGGGAGATGGGCGATTAGCACCAAAAAAACATTCGGTAAAAGAGCCAGCACTGAAGGAAATACAAACAGCAGCTTCAGAACTGGGGCTTAACCCTGTTGTAGAAGCTGATAAAGCATACCCAAAATCATGGTGGAATGTGTCAGGACGGGTGCTCATCGACAGAAAAGCACCCAAATCAAGAATTATTCACCAGATTGGAAAAATCATCAAGAAAAATAGATCCTGACATTCGTTCCAAACTCGACCACCAGGTTTTTATATGGATTTAATCACAGTAGGATTGTTGTTGAGAGAGGCTGAGCGGCTGCCGGTAACAAATGTTGCTGAGGAAAGTCCCCCCACATTCCAAAAACACGAAAGCCTGTAAGGGTGTAATGGTGAGAACCATGTCAATGGCACAGAAACGATACCGACCTCAGGTAAGTTTCCTGTATAGTAGATTTGCCTGGTGTCCTGCTTACCTTGTAAGCACTACACGCACAAAAGCGATGATGCTGTGAAGCTGAGGTCGTGCAGTGTTCGGATGGAACGCGTGAATACTCGTGTGTGCAAGCCAGAATAAAGGCTATATCATATGTTTTTTGGACATATAGCCTTTGGAAGTGTGGCGCTTAGCTGAACGCCGTTAAAGCATGACGAAAGCCTATAATGGCTTAGTGCAAAACAGCAGGGGGCTTACACCCCTCACTCGACGACTTTATTCCTGTTGTTCGTTGACTGGCAGCATGTCGTTGCAATTTGACTTTTTACTGCTCTTTTTCGCTTTTGCCTCAAAATTTGGTTTTGAAAATTACTTCCTTCTTTGCACTGTGATTACTATCGCCCAAAATATTTTCGATTTATCCATGTAAACCGTGTAATCTTGTATATTTTCCCGGTTTTTCTATTTAGCTAAAAATCACCAAGTGCAGACTGCCCGCCACTCTTGTTTGTTTGTGAAGCAGATGGCAGTTCGATGCTTCCATATTTTCCACCACCACCAGGGTGCATAATTACTTCTCCATCTCGAAATGCTTTGATCGCCTTAGTAATACGCCCATCCACGAAATCAATCTTGTCAAGATCAACGTCAACAAGCACGTTTACCTCGCTTCCGAATGCCGTAATAAGTTTTTCCCATGCACCCTGCACGGTTTTGTTATTTGAACTTGAATATCCAAGCGAGAGAGCAATGATTTCTGAAAGTGGAATTGTGTGTAGATATGGGGGTCGACGTGATGATGTTTCTACATCTGCGAGCTCTGCTGCTCTGTCTTTCACGCCTTTCTTTATTCTTCCACCACATTTACATCGCCAGCTTAGTGCGATTGCCTCTTTCAAAGTGTAGTGTTTGGCACATCTGATACATGCACTCTCGTTATATTTACCCTCCCCAGGGAATAATCCAACATTTAAGACCGGGCGGCGCCCCTCTGTCCGAAGGATTGCTTTTTTCAGTTCATCAAAACCGATGTTTTCAACTTCGACACGTGTAAACTCCCGTGCAAATTTGTTTGGCCATGGCGAATGAGCATCAGAGTTGGTTAAAAACGTGAGCCTTCGCAGATCAGAAATAGGATCTGCATAGGATGTGTCAGCGCTCAAGCCAAGTTCTACAAAACTAATATACGAAACAAGACTGCCATAACACTTGGACAGGGAGTCATAATAAGCGTACACTCCCGTCCATGGCGTAAATGCGTGTGCCGGACCGATCAGACTCTCACTTTCCTTTGCAGCAGATGCAATCTCTTCTCCTGTCAGTTTGACAGTTGGGCGCCCATCAGTATCAATATTTAAAGAATGTTTTTTAAATGTCTCGTATAGCTCCTCTGCTTTTGAGAGTGAGGGGACAAAAAGCAGGTGGTGCACACGACTTGCATCCTCTACTTCCACTGTCGGCACAAAATATGTACGATCGTGCCTGAATGCATCATCTACCTTCTTCAGTTGCCTGAGCTCGCCACGCCATTTAGGATGCAAACAATCACCGCTTCCAACGAGTTGAATACCTTTTTTATAAGCTTGTTCTGCAATAACAGGCAGTTTCATATTATTTGAGGTTGCCATAGAATACCTTGAATGAATGTGAAGATCAACATTAATCTGCATAACCTGACCAGAAGGCGTTTAGCCATTTAGTGTTTACGGAATGCTGTAAAGCTTGGCACTTTGCAGAAACAACTTTAACTACCGGAGGGTGTTTAACCATTTAGTGTTTACATAAAGGACAAAAACTATATTTTATATATGCTGTTATCTTTCGTAGATTATGATGATTACAACGAACGATATTGAACACATCAGCTGGCTTGCACATATATGGCTCACAGATTCCGAATTAGAGGAATACAGCGAAAAAATAAACCCGATACTGGAATACTTCGGCACTCTTGATGAAGTTGAGGGAGATGTGGATGCTGCACACCATGTACTTGATCTATACAATGTATGGAGGGATGATGTGCCATCTGAGATGTTAAGCCAGGAAGAAGCACTTTCAAACGCTAAAGAAATAAAAGATGGATATTTTAAAGCAGCGAGGATACTCTGAACAATGATGACCTGGCAAAGCATTGAAGAGACAAAACGTTTCATAGAGACAGATGGCGCAGCAGAAGCGGTTCACCGCTGTGCTGAAAGGATAAAACAAAACGATTTCAATTCTTTTATCACACTAAATATAAAGGATGCACTCTCGATGGCAGAACATGCATCTGGTGGCAGACTCTGTGGAGTTCCTATCGCAATAAAAGATAATATCTCCACTCGTGGAATTCAGACTACCTGTGCATCAAAGATACTCACTGGATATATTCCACCATACAACGCTACTGTGATCGAACGCCTGAAAAGGGAGGGTGCTGTTATCATCGGCAAGACAAATATGGATGAGTTTGCCATGGGAACAAGCACTGAGACGAGCTACTATGGTGCAGTAGAAAACCCATGGAATGTAGGATGCGTACCAGGCGGTTCATCAGGCGGCAGTGCAGCAGCACTTGCCGGCGGGGAAGTACCTCTTGCACTTGGCTCTGATACTGGGGGATCAGTGAGGTGTCCTGCATCCTTCTGTGGTGTTGTTGGCTTGAAACCAACCTATGGTGCAGTATCCCGTTATGGGCTTATTTCTTATGCAAACAGCCTTGAGCAGATAGGGCCCATGGCAACAACTGTAGCTGATGCAGCCCTTCTTTTTAATGTTGTTGCAGGATATGATAATAGAGATTCAACGTCAGTAAAGAAGCAGTTTGACACCACATTACCACTTGATATGAAAGGTATGAAGATTGGGGTACCTGAAGAATACTTTGGTGAGGGTATGAGTAGTATTGTGGAAAAGGTAGTGTGGGATGCAGTTCACAGCTTTGAAGACCTTGGTGCGGAATATAAGGAGGTTTCAATGCCCCACACAAAGTATAGCCTTGCTGCCTACTATATTATAGCTATGAGTGAAGCTTCAAGCAATCTTGCCCGCTTCGATGGCTTGCGTTATGGTCATCATGCTGAGGAAGGCGCCTGCCACACGAGTTTTTCAAAAACGCGTGCGGAAGGATTTGGAGACGAAGTGAAACGACGTATATTATTAGGAAGCTATGCGCTCTCGGCAGGCTATCACGATAAATACTATCTAAAAGCTCTCAAAGTGAGAACCATGGTAAAAAAAGACTTTGAAGCCGCGTTTAAAATGTATGATATGCTGCTTGCACCGACCATGCCTTACCCTGCTTTTAAACTTGGGGAGAAAATAAAAGACCCGTTAAGCCTGTACTTAACAGATGTGAATACTGTGCCAATTAATCTCGCGGGCGTTCCAGCTGTTTCGGTTCCTTGCGGTTTTGAAAATAAACTCCCTATTGGTCTTCAACTGATAGGAAACTTCTTTGATGAAACAACCATACTGCAAGCAGCTCACAACTTTGAAAATAGTACGGATTTTCATAACAGGCGGCCAGGTGGTGAATAAAATGGTGTATGAAAACAAAGATCAAGTAAAAATCGGGCTTGAAATACATATTCAATTAAACAAGCTCAACACCAAGATGTTCTGTGGGTGCCGTACAGGCTATCATTCTGATGAGCCTAATACACATACCTGCCCGATATGTCTCGGGCTTCCTGGTGCTTTACCAGTGGTGAATAAAAAAGCAGTTGAGTGTGCCATTAAAGTAGGACTTGCATTAAACTGTAAGATCAGCGAGTACACACAGTTCTACAGAAAAAACTACTACTATCCGGACCTGCCAAAAGGATTTCAGATAACACAATATGATTACCCAATAGCACACGATGGCTCAATAATTATAGAAGGGGAAGATGGTGAACGCTGTGTTCGTATTAATCGAGCACACATGGAAGAAGATCCTGGAAGATTAGTGCACGAAGGAAGCATTGAACACTCCAGATACACGCTTGTAGATTATAATCGCTCAGGAATAGCACTGCTTGAAGTAGTCACAGAACCAGACCTTCAAAGTCCAAAAGAAGCCCGGCGGTTCCTTGATAAATTGCGAAACATTATTGAATATCTTGATGTGAGTGATGTGAACCTTGAGGGTGCAGTAAGGGTGGATGCCAATATATCCATCATGGGCGGACAGCGCAGTGAGACAAAAAATATCTCCTCTCACAAAGCATCTGAAAAAGCCCTCCTCTATGAGATTGTACGCCAGAAAAACGTGCTTCGCCGCGGCAAAACCGTAGTGCAGGAAACGCGCCACTTTGACGAGGCACGTGAAATTACAGTAAGCCTTCGAACCAAAGAAGAAGCTCATGATTACCGGTATTTCCCTGAACCGGACCTTGCACCGCTTCAAATCGCAGATTTAGCTCCGATGATAAAAGAAACACTGCCAGAACTGCCTGATGCCCAGAGAGGGCGTTTCATCGCACAATACAGCATACAGGAGGAACATGCAAAAACCCTGACCGCCGAATTAAAGCTTGCGACATTCTTTGAAGAGGTGCTTTTTAAAGGTGCTAACGTGATGCTTGCTTCCACATGGATAGCTGACATGCTCAAAGGCGAACTTAACTACAGGGGTAAAACCATCGACTCTTTCAGTAAAACAGATTTGTTAGAGATACTCTCTCTACTGGAAAAAAATAAGATCACTGAGAAAAGTGGGATTGAGATCGTAAGAACACTGCTTGATACACAAAACCAAAGTGTTTCTCGTATAGTAAAGGGGAAAGGTTTGCTTAGAATAGAGGGCGATGAGGTCACAGAAACTGTGAAACAGGCAGTAGAGGGAAACAAGGATGCTGTAGCAGACTACAAAAATGGTAAAAACGAGGCACTGAATTTTATCGTTGGAGTAGTAATGAAAAAAACAAGGGGCAGAGCAGATCCAAAAAAAGTTAGAGAGCTTATAATACAGCAACTGCATACAACGCAAGCAGAAAGTAACTCCTAACTCTCGCGAGCACTGCACAACTTCGTTGTGCAGGACCGCACACTCTGTGTGCGGAAATAACTCTTGATTGCGCTATCAATCAAGTTGTGCAGCAATCAGGTATGTGAACAAACAATGTTAAAATAACCTCAACACCAGAAGATTTGACAAACAATTCTTATCACAATTTTTAAGTAGTGAAAACCATACTGCTTAACTATGGAAGCATCTAATGCTGCTGCGACATACGGAGCGCATGAGGCTAAGTGGATAACCATTTCTACAGATGAATACGAATCCATGAGAAGGACTATAGAGATTTTATCTGACAGAGACATTATGGAACAGATCGAAGATGGGAAAAAGGACAGCGTCAAAGTTATCGATTTTGAGGAACTTGCGAGCGAACTTGAGATCTAAAATTCGTCTTTGTGCTTAATAGCCTCAATTGTAACCGTTTTTTCATTGTAATCTATCACATAGATGATTCTGAATTTGTTTTCGAAATATAACTCCCAGTAACTATGGAGATCACCTCGCAACGGTTTGCCATGTACGCCAGGATTTTCTTTTAATTTTCTGATTTTGTCAGCAAAACGCCTTTGAATCTCTTTATCGTACTTTCGTAATCTTTTCCCTGCAGACTCTTGATTTTAATGGTAAAAGATTTATTAAGTTTCTCTGCATCTTTTTTGATAAATTGCTTGGAACTATCAATTTTATATTTCTTCCTTTGGATAAAATTAAAATTATCGTTTTAATCTCCTGGGCTCCAACTAATGTAATATCTTCTTCCTTTGGAACCAAGGATTTCTGTTCTTCGGCTTGCTGTGTAGATTTATAAGTTTCATTGATTCCTGTGATGGTGCCCTCTTCATACAGGATAACGAGAGTTATCCAGACTTATGTTCATATCGTTTATAGCACTCTACATTTACTGTAAGTTGGAGCGGATCCTGGAAAATGGTGAGTTAAATCGCAAGATGATTCCGGTTGACCTGTTATTCAAGTGCGGCAAGGTTTATCATGTCGATCTGGAGAATTGTGATATGGTAACTGAGGTTCCAAAGATTGTAAGGAATCTATGGGTAAAACCCCGGGTTGAACATGTTTCCTGATTGATGCAGAGTTAAAGTTATATAATGAAAGGAGAATTATGCAATATGGCCAAAAGACCACTGGACATCCTAAATGACGCTCTTGATTCAAATGTGCTAATAAGACTAAAAGGACAACGAGAGTTTCGTGGACAGCTGAAAGGATATGACATGCACATGAATCTGGTGATGGATAATGCTGAGGAGATATTAGCTGATAACTCTACAAAAAAATTTGGGACTATAGTGGTTCGTGGGGATAATATTATATTCATTTCCCCTTGATTAAAAAAAGGTAATAGCATGACTAAAGGAACTACTTCACAGGGAAAAAGACAAAAGCGCACACACATCAAATGTCGGAGATGCGGCAAGGTAGCTTTTCATACAAGCAAAAAAGCCTGTTCATCTTGTGGTTTTGGACGAACAAAGCGAATGCGAAACTATAAGTGGCAGAGAAGATCATGACATTAAATCATTGTTTAAAACCCTGAAAATTCTGTGTGATAAGATTGGTGAATCATATTGCAAGAAGAATGTGGTGTGGCAGGGATTTCTTTTAAAGAGAATTCTAATAATGCCGCATCTTCCTTATATTGTGCATTATTTGCGCTCCAGCACAGGGGACAGGAGTCAGCAGGCATCTCTATTTATGATGGGACAACAACACGCACAAAAAAAGGCATGGGGCTTGTTCCGCAGGCTTTTAGAAAAAATGACCTCAACGACCTCTCATCAACGGTTGGCATAGGACATGTTAGATATTCTACCACCGGGGATTCAAGCATTGAGAATGCTCAACCACTAGTAATTAATTACAAGGATGGAATTTTATCGTTAGCACATAACGGCAATCTAGTAAACTCACAGGAACTAAGAGACGGGCTTGTAGCAGAACAACGTATCTTCCATTCGGATTCTGACACGGAAGTCATAGCACAACTTTTTATAAAAGAATTATCGAAAAAAGATATTATCAGTGCTATAAAAGAAATGGTACGGATGCTTATAGGTTCTTATGCAATCTTAATGCTTATCGAGGACAGAGTCATAGCTTTCCGGGACCCGCTTGGCATAAAGCCACTCTGTATTGGAAAACTTGAAGGTGGATACGTCATTGCTTCTGAAAGTTGCGCTATAGACGTCGTTGGGGGGACATGCATCAGAGATGTTAAACCAGGTGAACTGATTATCCTCCGGAATGGGGCAATGGAAGCAAGACAATTATACAATTCAAAACACAGTGCTCACTGCATCTTTGAGCACATATATTTTGCACGAGCAGACAGCATACTTGACAGCAAACTCACCTATCAATCTCGCATAAGGGTTGGTGAAACACTCTATGATGAGCACCCGGTAAACGCAGACATTGCGTTTCCTGTTCCGGACTCCGGGACCACTTTTGCCATCGGGTACGCGCATCGTTCAGGTATACAATATCTTGAAGGTCTGATAAAAAACAGGTACAGTGGGCGCACTTTTATCATGCCTGGACAGAATATGCGTGAAGCAGCCGTGCGGCTTAAACTCAACACCATAAAACAAAATATAAAGGGGAAAAGTGTGGTGATCGTTGATGACAGCATCGTTAGGGGGACTACTTCCCGTCGCATCGTTGATATGGTGCGAGCGGCAGGGGCAAGGGAAGTGCATGTGCGCGTTGGAAGCCCACCAATCATCGCACCCTGCTACCTTGGAATCGACATGCCGACCCGGAATGAACTCATAGCTTCTGATAAAACAGTTCGCGCCATAGAATCTCTGATCAATGCCGACAGCCTTGGATATATCAGTCTCGAAGGGCTAATAAAATCTATTGGCATGCCAGCAGAGGACTTTTGCACAGGCTGTTTTACCGGCGTATACCCAGTGGAGATACCAGGTGAACAGTGTACCAGGGCACAGCTTAAAATAACTGAATTTTAAGTCCCCTGCAAAAGAATCGCACAAAATATAAATAACACCACATACATACAATTTTCAAATCAATTCGAAATGTATAACTGGACTTATAAAAATAATGATGATAAGAGGATAATGAAATGAAACCATTAAAAAATATACTTATAGGAATTGGAATACTGGTCACAATTACGATAATAGCGATGGCAGCAGCACCAGAATTATCTGATGGAAACGTAACTCCTTCAACTGGGAATACTACTATATTTTTTGACTTTTCAGTTATTTTTACCGATGCAGATAACAACACAGCGGAATACGTAAACGTCACAATCGATGGTATAGATTATGATCTTTCAGAGACAGACTCTGACGATAATACAACAGATGGAAAGAGCTACAGCATAACAGGTCTTGACTTTATAAGTGGAACTCACATCTACAACTTCACGGCAGCAGATGAAAACGATACGGCAGACTTACTGGAAGGTGGCAACTTCACAGTTACAGAAGCGGTCGTGACACCAAATTTAACATATTCATCACCTTCTTCACCATACTCTTCCTCATTTGGCAGCAGTGAAATTTTTTCAGTGGAGTTTGACCAGAATGTGACAGTGGTGTGGAAAATAAATGATGCTCTTGTAGTGCAAACAAACACAAGTGTTGCACCAAGCACACCTGTATATTATACTAATGACAGTGCACCAGTTGGCGTGCATACTCTCACCGCCAACGGTTCAAATGCAAACAGTTCTGCTGTTGCTGAATGGGCATGGACTGTTACCGATTCAACACCTCCAGAGTCGATAACAAACCTTAATAGCACTACCGGGATGACATGGATAAACTGGACGTGGGATAATCCCGGAGATGCTGATTTTGATCACGTCGAGGTCTGGCTTGATGATGTTAATACAACTATCACACAATATGAGTTTTACAATGCC
>RXIJ01000099.1 GCA_004212095.1 Methanosarcinales archaeon
TATGCCGAAGAAATGGGACCAATAATCGTCCATTTTGATAAGAAAGGAAAACCACTTCTTCTTGAAATATTAGATGCAAGTGAATTTATCACACAAACGACAAAGTTCTCAATGAAAGCCATAGAAGGGGAAAGAACAGAAATTGCTGCATAATATATTTTCATCATATTGAGGGATTGACCTTTTGCTCAACGACTCTCGTTATCGCTCCGACCATACGGGGGTGTATAACATGGTATATCTAGCTCATTCCATTCGCCCAAATTTGCCCTTCAGGCAAACTTTAGATACCCGCCAGCCGTTACGGAAATTTTTGAGGGCACAGATAATTTAAATGAATGTGAATATTTTAAAGTTATTTTTTGATGAAAATAAAAAAGCAATAATTATGCTCTTTATATATCCAATTTTTCTATAATTTGATCTAGAAAATCCTTTCTTTTTGCAGCTCTATCTAAAGTACCTCCCTTACCTTCAATAAATTCATTCGCTAATTCAAGGACATGGGTTGTGGCTCTATCCACCATATCAACAGTTATATCATCTACTTTTATATTAGATAAATCATCTATTGTGTAGTCCTTGTTTATAGTAAGATACATTACTATGATCATGGATATATGGAACCTGAAGTTAGTCTTTTCTGGTAACTTAAAAGTATCTAAATTCTTTCTAAGAAGGCCCTCTATCTTTTTCATTATTTGAGCACATAACAAATAAAGATGAGGATTACAATTGACATCAAAAACTTTTGCGTAATCAACATCCTTTTTAATCAGAGATGAAGGTCTTCCCCTCGCTATATGTGGTTTTTTCGATATAATTGCCATTATAGCTTGGGATAGATAGGGTATGCTAATTATTCTTGCCATGGGGTTGCCCAGATTTTTATAATAGTTTTTACGTCTATCATAATACCATTCATGTCGTTTAAAATAGTCCTCTATATCTCTTTGAATACTATCGGTCGCTCTAAGAGAGGCGTCAGGAATTCTTGTTTGAAAGTTTGTTGCTTTGATTATTTTATCCCGTGCAACTGCATTTTTTAGATCTGTGACAATAATTTTCATGAGAATTGAGTTATCTCTTTTGCTATCGTCTGAACCTTTTTTTTCCCTGAAATAATCATAAATACATCTTGTAGTTTGTAAACCATTAACTATCTGAACATCATCCAATACCATTTGTTTGCTAGTCACGCTAACTTTAGAGGCAAGAATAGTTATCCCATTGTTTAACCAACAAAAATCTAAATCTTTTTCCGAAATTAATGTGTTTTGAATGTCTTTATTTACTGCAATATCCCCTTGGTAATCTCTAACATTGGACTCAAAAATATAATTCCTCAAATTACCAGATTCATCGGTGACAAAATCATAATAATCTATCAAGTTGCTAAGGACCACATAATCATTAGCACCTTTTGAGAGATAGTTTTGAATGAAATTTAAGGTTAAAGTGTATGATTTTTCTTTTCTTGAGAGGTCTAATAATTCGCGAGCACCAAAGAAATTAACATCTATTGAACTACTTGGTAAAAATATGGATGATTTTTCTTTAAGTGTGTTCGCTTTATTTTTTATTTTTTTATTTATTTTATTAGTATCCCCCTTAGTCGCATAATAAAAATGAACTTTGAGAATTGAGTGTTTAGAAGCCAAATCCACATACGTTTTTCTAAATAGGTCTGCCTTCTCTGTCACACTTGAGTTATAAAAATTCTTCAATTTATCAATATCTTTTGTTAAATCAAATATATCACTGGTAGTCATTAACAGTTTTTCAAAAACATCTTCAGAGAAGGAAGTAGAACCTTTTGATTGAATAATGAATAGATCGATAATAGGATTTTTTTTGATTTCATTTGGGTTTACTCCTTCAAGCAATAAATCACTATTTAGTAAAATAAAAAATCCATCAATTCCCCCATCATCTCCACCACCAGTTTTACCTTCCACTATTTCATCATCTGACAAATCAAAATCCTTTAGTAATTGTTCAAAAGTGAACAACTCGAAAAAGTCAGAGTCAGAGATGTCCTCCTCCGTTATTTTTTTTCTTTGGTCTAATATGGAATTTAAAATAATAACAACATTATTGGCCATTTTATACACCTTTTGCAAGTAAATTTCTTATTTCTCTATTGTGATTTAAAAATAATACTATAAAAAAATGTCGCCATTTTTAATAAAATTAAGTGCCATTAAAAACTCAAAAACTTCTTTCAGAGATTTTGGTGCTATCACACTCCAATAACAGTGGATAAAAGACAAATCAAAGATTTGTCCAAATTTTTGGCTATGCCAAAAACTTCTTTTACCCACATTCCGTCATACGAAATTGATTTCTGGCGATGTTAATAGAAAAATGTATATACTTTTGTATATCATGGTATATTGTGGGATGGCATTGACGTGGCATAAAATAAAGGATTATTAATTTCACATGCGTGTTTGGCAAATAATGATGCCAAGTTCATTCAACAGGGGATGATGATGCTTAACACACTTGTAACAAGTTTTTCTCGCTGCAAGCACACTGTGTATTATCCGACAGCAGGAACCAGGCTTTCATGCGGGAATGCCTTGCCTTCAAGAAGTTTTTTCAAGTCTCTTGAATTTTCAAAGAACTGCGATGCAGGTGTGGTAATAGCACCTGATGAACTGTTGAGGGGGGCAACAGAAATACTTGAAGAGAATACCTGTAATCTTGGCTCATCTCCTGATGCCGTTCATGTATGTGCTGATAAGCTTGCCTGCACAAGGATGCTAAAGCAGCACAATCTTCCGGTGCCTCGCACAGTAATTAATTGTGTGACAGAGGGAGTCTGGGTGGTGAAACCACGCTTTGGCTGTGGCAGTGAAGGAATAAACAGGATAAATGTGACAGGTATGCAGAAGATTCCCAAAGATGCTGTTGCAACAGAGTATATCAAAGGAGAGCACATTAGTGTGAGCCTTGTCGCGTCAAACAGCAGCATACTACCGCTTACGATTAACCGCCAGATAATACGCCATAATAGAGGCAGCATCACATACCATGGAAATCAGACACCTTTTGAAGTGGAGAACAAAAGGGAGATACTTGATATCGCATCAACAGCGATAAGAATACTTGGTTGTCGTGGGTATGCTGGTGTGGATATCATCAACAGCGATCAGCCCTGTGTAGTGGATATAAATCCACGGGCAACAGCCTCGATTGTACCAGTAAGTCAGGTTCTCACACGTGAGATTGCTGAGCTGATATTACAAGCAAAAAACGACATCCTGCCATCGAAGATTGACACGATGGGAAGTGCAGAGATGATATTACCCGGATGAATTTCATAGCGGCGTCTGTAAGGTCCAAATCAACAATAAATTCAAAATAGTGTCAACACCGGATAACGTGATAGTCTTTATCACAGATATGTACTTTTACCTCAACTTTGAGAATTATATTTTAATCTGATAATCGCCTTTTTGCGCCCCATTTATTCCCCATTTTCTTCCATTAAGAAGCGTTTATAAGCAATGAACTGAAATATTTCTTTACATACAGATCTCGTAACAATGTCATGGAATATCACGTGGCGTAAGCCACATAAGAAAAAGTATGGCTACCTGAAGCCTCGAAAAAATAGCTGACCAATTGTTCTTCGAATACATTTTAATCGAGTACGCCGGGGACGAACTGGCAAGTAGAGCACTTAAAAACGTCACTGTCCTGATGACCTGGGTTTAAGGAGGGTAAACGAAGACTTTTTCTGAAACGGTTGGATAAGTCAATACTTAAGAACTCTATCGACATAAAATATCCGGAAGAGGTCTATAGGCTCATGGAGTTAGTCTACAAGTGCCTTAGAGATATAATGTACGATCTGCTAAAAAATGCGATTAAACGACACAAGGTCGGTCTTAACGACTTGATGGTGGATGTTACTTATTTTAAGGTCCATAAAGACGGCGAAATTGGGCTAATCCAGCCGAATGCCGTCGTTGTTGTTCAAGACCTTATGTGGAAAGGCTAAATACATCGCGGAGTATTTTGATATAAGCAAGATTGAACGCATTATTTGTGATGCGTTATGAATAAGGAACAAATGAGGATTGAAGCTTTAAATAGGTATCTCAGGGGGTACAAACCAGCAAATAGTTACAGAGAGATGGATAAGTCAGAAACATGGCTCTTTAAGTAGATGAATAGATTCAAAAAAGGCGATTAGGGCTGGTATAAGTCCCACTCAAAAGCGTCCAAAAACCACAGGAGGGGGACATGCAAAGAGATTGAAAGAGTGGTTGTAAGCACCGGAAAAACTCTGATGGGGGTAACGAGCATGAATCAAAATATCTCGGCGTAAGCGCTGATGCAATTCAGTATAGGATGGTGAAGCAAGGTTTTTCGAAGGATGAGATATCTTCTGTATCAACGATAAAACGAATTGTGAAGACGCATGGTCTGAAAGTGACTAAGCGGGAGCACTATAAATGAGTGAAATCCAAAAAGCGATACACGATCCTGAATCCTGCACAGATCGATGAAATACACCAGGTGGACTTCGTGGGTATTGGATTTATTAAAGGTTATGGTGCCACCTCTGTCCTGAATGAAGCATTTAAAGTGGGCGAGGAGTTCATCTGCGAATACACTTGGGACTTGTACGAAAAACAACGAATGAAATTGTAGCGACACCATCTAAAAAACCAGTGATGTGCTCTACACTGGTTTTCTCAGTCGTGTAGTTAAGTGTATATACTAAATGATCGTATTGCTGTTCAGTTTTTATTTTTAGTTTGATGATTATAAGAGATCCCATTTTCAGTAAATCCACACGTTTGTTACATATCAACCAGCATAAAACTCCGGAAGTCTGTCGCTTTGCTGGGGAGGTTATCAGACGTGGTGGGTTGGTTGCGTTTCCCACTGAAACAGTGTATGGACTTGGGGCAGATGCACTAAACCAGCAAGCTGTAAAAAATATCTTTAATGCCAAGGAACGCCCGGCAGATAACCCACTGATTGTACACGTATCCAGTACAGATGAGGTTAAACGTGTTGCAAAGAACATTCCAAAAATTGCACAGGCACTGATGGATGCTTTCTGGCCAGGTCCTTTAACACTTGTGCTGCCCGGAAAAAATATAGTTCCGGACGTTACAACAGGCGGGCTTGATACTGTTGCAGTAAGAATGCCAGACCATCCTGTTGCTCTTGGATTGATTAGAGAAGCTGGCGTCCCGGTAGCCGCTCCAAGTGCAAACACTTCAGGTAAGCCTAGCCCCACAACGGCACAGCACGTGATGGATGATCTTGGAGGAAGAATTGATATGATAATCGATGGTGGCAGAGTTGTGATAGGGGTTGAATCCACAGTAATAGATGTTACCGGGAACATTCCAGTACTGCTGCGACCCGGGGGGGTAGGACTTGAGGAATTGCAAGAAGTTGTAGGAAAAGTACAGGTAAGCACACCGGAAGATGTCAGTATTCCGCGTTCCCCTGGTATGAAGTATACTCATTACTCTCCGGAAGCAACGGTTGTGCTTGTAACAGGGGGTGGTGTTGCTGGTGTAATCAGAAAGCTTGCAGAAGAATATGAAGGAAAAATTGGTTTTTTACTGTGTAGAGAGACGGCAGAGACTGTTGGTGATAAAGGGGAAAAAATCATACTTGGATCAAGAAGCGATGTAAAATCGATTGCAAGAAACCTGTTCTATTCCCTAAGATTGCTTGATAAACAACATGTTGAGTTAATCATTGCTGACGGCTCGTTTAGTATGAAAGGGGTTGGACTTGCTGCGATGAATCGATTAAAAAAAGCTTCAAGCAAATTGATACACACCGGATGACGTAAAAACGAAGAAAGAATGATTAATTCTGAAATGTAAGAAATAATTGTTTTGCAGTAAAAATAAAGGATCTAGCTTTTTGCCTTATCATTTCACATATAAGCCATGGGTTTTAGGATTCCATACGTTGTCTGCTTTTCTCTTGGGCTTGCACTCCGTTCCACTACGTACCTGGGTAGTGATGTGAGAAATATAATGGATTCTCAACGTTCGGGATGCCTTGAATTTGACCGGGGCAGTGTACTTAAAAACTATGGCAAGTTCCTGGTCATTGTTTATTCCAATGACTGTATCTCTTTTGAGGAGATCACAAACAGTTTCCGAAGCGATGCAATGCAGGGGCTTTGGATACACAAAGCATCCGACTATGTATAATGAGTTGAAATTCGGACATTGTGGTTATATTTTTGTTCCCATCGTCATTGTTTTTGTCATTACACTCATATTTTTCCTATGAAAAACATTGGTATCGCTTGAAGAAACAATAACAACAATGAAGTTTTTCATGCGTATGGCAAACGACTTGTATGTATTTATATAAATATTTACTAAAATATTTATAGACACAAGCTTTGTATAGGCTGCCTTCACTGAGGTTGGTGTATGGATCCACTGGTCACAGATGAGAAGTTGTTGAGAAATATATTGGGACGTAAGAATTACAAGGAGAAACCAAAATGTTTATAAGAAGAAAATCACTAACAAGCCCTGTACCTATAAGTACGGGGTATAGTGACTGTATCCATACTTGTTTTGTGCTTATCTTGAATTGAAACCGGGCACATCATAACTATATAAATATCACTGACATTAATTGTTAGACAGCTTCGCCATCGTTAAACATACGGTTGTTAGCCGTGAGAATATTTACATCAGTTGTACAGAAATCGTGATCATTTGTGACAAGAATGAAATCATTGGCCTTACAAATTTCTCCAAATACGAGATCATTAAAGTCATAAGTCCCGGACCCATATTTAGAAATTATGATTTCCATATCAATAGATTCTAAACAAGAATCAAATCGTTTTGACCATCTCAATATTTTTTCTATGTTTATAGAGATATCTTCCGCAACATCTATAAATTTGGGAGTCTCTCTAAACTTTTTAAATTCATTTGGTTTGAATCCAAGTTGTATTCGTTGTTGGTGAAACTCAAGACGTGCCCAAGTATTGACTACTTCCGAAATTATTAGGCTGTTTGTGTAAATATCAATATTGTTTTTGATTGATTTATAAAACAAAGAAGAACATGGTGATTGAGCCCAATATGTAGGCGATGGACCATATATGGCCAACCAAACATTAGCATCAAAAAATAACATATCCCCATTACTCGGAGAGTAATTGTCTATGTGCTTGATATTAGTTACCACTGTCAACACCAAGAACAGCATTAGCAACTCTTATGTAGTGGTCGGGATCATCAAAAAAACTTTTTGCTCGATCAACTACCCTCTTTAAAATGATCACATCATTTTTAGACATATCAGTAACTGATATTTTTGATTTGACAAAAGCTTCATCAAAGTTACCGTAGAGTTGACCAATGGCATTATTCAAAAAGGCAGATGTCAAATCCGTAACACCATCGAATGAAACTATGATTTTTTTTCCATTGGAAAGGGCATCGTTGATAACATCATATACTTTTTTCCCATCTTCATCAGTAACACAGATGCTATCCCCTACCACATTAACCACATTAATTATTACTCCATTATTCATTATACACCCATACATCACAATATTTAAAATATGTTTTCATAATCGGTTTCAGACTCAAGAAAATAATAGGAAGAATCTGCTGTGTTTATTTCTATATTCACTACAGTCCCAGGGAAATTGGAACTATAAGTATTTAAAGTTGTTCTTTTATTCGAAAATTCCCAATACCCGTTGTAAGTCACAATTTGCATTTTTCCATTGTTTTTTTCAATGAATTCCTTTATCAATTTTAATCCCAATCCACCTGGAATAGTACCACCCTTTTTAGTTGTCTGATTTTTTTCCATTGCCCAAATTATAGCATCTTTAGGTGATAAATGTAAATTCATTTTTTTATTTATATTTCCATGAAACCCAATGCCTAAATCAACAATGGAAAAATCAAGACGCTTTTGGAGATAAAAATATTGACCACATGCAAATATGTGATTCGTTTCTGAATGAAATACCGAGTTTCCGAATATTTCGTATAGACTTCCTCTGAATTTTCTGAGGAGTTCTTGACTCATTTTCGGCAATCCATGCACATTATTCCCAAAATGAGTTTCAACATATTTTTTAAACTTGTTAATACCATTTACATCAAATTGGACATACTCAATAGTAGAACTATAATCATCTGGTTTAGAAGGTTTATCAAAACCGAAATTGGGTAAAAATTGGTTTTTCTGCAAGATTTCCATCACCTGATTATTACAATTAAGAGTAATACCAACATTTTTATTATTGAGAATTGATAAAATCGCACCAAAAGGAGCACACATGTTTGCATCAAACCAATGGGGCATGTCTACTATTAACTTATCTTCAGAATTTATTGTTTTTATTTGCTGGTGGAGATTTATG
>RXIJ01000104.1 GCA_004212095.1 Methanosarcinales archaeon
TTTCGGTAGTGACCTTCAACATAGTTGATATATGAATAGAGTGCATATTTATCAACTATGGCAATAAATAAATCCAAAATAGACCTGAAAAATGAATTTTGCTCGAACGAAAATTGCAATGACTGAGGCAAGAGAAACTCAGGTGACATAGTCAAGTTTGGGCATGACAGAAACGGAAAACAGCGATTTAAGTGTAAAACATGCGGTGGTGTCTTCGTAAAGACCACAAACACTATTTTTTACAATCGCAAGTTATCAGAGGACCAAATTATCTTAATCTGCAAATTACTGGTCGAGAAAAATGGAATAAGAGCCATTGAACGCATAACTGAGATACATCGCGACACGATATCAGATGTTGTAAAAGACACAGCAAGACACGCGAGAGAAGTAACTGACTTTTTAATAAAGGATCTTGAACTTACTGGAGTTCAGGTGGATGAAATGTGGTCTTTCATAAAAAAACAAAAAAACGTTGACGAAGGAAATGATTACACAGATAAACATGGCGATTACTAGATCTATATAGCAAAGAAGACAAATATAAAACTCCATCCGGCACACAGCACTGGTAAAAAAATGCAGGAAACAGCAAATGAGCTAATGAAAACCGTAAAAAAGCGATGTAAAATGCCAACAGATAACGAGAAGGCGACATTTACCAGTGATGGCAACAGTCGGTATAATAGGCGATATACTGAAAAATTTAAAAGAAACACAGTTAATTATGGACAGGATATATATCGGAAGATATAATCTGGCAATGGGATACAGCATTTCCAGGTTGTTTCGAAAAACTATATACTTTTCTAAGTGCAATGAGCTGGCAAATAATCATATAGATTTGTTTCAGTGCTACAATAACCTGAGACATAGGTTAATTTAGCCTTAGAAATAAAAACAAATAAGGGGGAGAATAACCTGAAAAGGGCAGCGTGTATGGCGAAAAGTATAACAGATCATATTTGGTCGTGGAAGGGATTATTGATGTTTGAAGTGGGAGTGTCAACTATAAATTAGGACATGCCCAGAATTTCAGTAGCAAGAGAATATGTTTGCGTTTATATTTTTCTATATGTTAAAAAGCTCAAAATATAGTAAACCGCAATAGTTATTACACAGTGCTCATTAATGTGATACTATGAAGCGTTTATTGATCGTTGGAATTTTACTTCTTCTTTGTTCAGGAATTGGATGCATAGAGCAGGAATCAACATCACACGATGATACAATCAGTGCTGGTGATACCATCAAAGTGAATTATGTAGGCAGGTTGGAAGATGGCAGCATCTTTGATACATCACTCGAGGATATAGCAAAGCATGCAGGAATCTACAACTCTCAGCGTATTTATAACCCACTCCAATTCAAAGTTGGCGCAGGAGAAATGATAGCTGGATTTGATAGTGGCGTTGTTGGGATGAATGTTACTGAAACAAAGAATATAACGGTCTCACCTGAAATGGGCTATGGCCCCATCGATGAAAAAAAGATACAAAGACTTGATATTGATCAGCAAGTCCCACTGGTAGATACTTTGCCAAAAATGTTTGCAGTGCCAACAGATCAGTTTACTTCCCAGTTTGGCAAAGGTCATAAAACTGGTGATGTTGTGGATATTCCTGGAATAAAACTTACAGCAACTGTAGTAGAGTTGGGTGATGCAATCGTCAATCTTTCATTGAACCTTAAAAAAGGCGATATATTTAACATGCCAGAATCGCCATGGATGGATGAAGTAACCGCTGTTGATGATGTAAATATCACTATAAAACACATGGTAACTCCTGGCGAGACTGTTAAATTAGGAAACGTGCCATGGAATACCACCATTACTAATATAACTAATAAAAACATGACACTTCACCATAATAGAGTACCTGATACAATAATTAACACAATGATTGGGCCAATACAGGTAAGTTTCAGTGATGATAAACTTATTATGGACCAAAATCCACCTCTTGCAGGAAAAACGCTCATCTTCACAGTTACAGTAGAAGAAATTGTATCAAAAGCAGAGTCTGTAGGTGATAACGGTGGTGCTGGACTGCCCCCGGTAAATAGTATATTGCCTCCACCACTAAAGATCGAATAGCAAAAAATATGCAAAAAGAGGAGAGAATAACAATTATCCTCCTTGCAATGGCAAGTTTATCACTTGTTATTGCATATTTCACTTTTTTACCATCAGCAGAGTATCAAGAGTACAGCGAAGATATCGGGATAGGAAGTTATGTACAAACAAGCGGAATCATAACACAGAAGCACACGACCAAGACCGGTGAACATTTGATCATATATCTAAAAAATGAGAGGGTGGATCAACTGATGGTCTTTATCCCAAGAGGAGGAGAGATGGGAACGTCATTGACTATAGGGGACACGATTTTTGTGAAAGGAAAAGTTTGTGAATATAATGGAAAGCGTGAAATCATTGTGGAAGATAAAAGCTGCCTGAAAAAAGAATAGAGTAGAAGATGATGTTTGTTTTTCGTAAAATATATCTATGAATAAGTAAACTATATTTATTCATCAATGGTGAAAAATATGTTTAATATAGAATATATACATGCAAGAGAAATTCTTGATTCAAGAGGCAACCCCACAGTAGAGGTTGATGTAAAAACAGAAACCACTCACGGGAGAAGTGGGTTTGGACGAGCAAGCATACCTTCCGGAGCGTCTACAGGCAGCAATGAAGCACTGGAACTTCGCGATGGCGGAAAGCGTTATAATGGCAAGGGCGTGCTGAAAGCTGTTGAAAACATTAACAATGTAATACGCAAAGAGCTCATTGGCAGGGATGTGAGGCGCCAGCGTGAAATAGACCAGACAATGATCGAACTTGATGGCACGCCAGGTAAATCAATACTTGGAGCAAATGCAATACTTGGTGTATCCCTTGCTGTTGCAAGAACGGCAGCAGACAGCCTTAATCTGCCGTTATACCAGTACCTTGGTGGAAATAATGTTTTTTTACTACCAGTACCCACGCTAAACGTGCTGAATGGTGGAAAACATGCAGGAAACAAGCTGTCCATCCAAGAATTTATGGTACAGCCGAAAGGTGCAAAAAACTTTAGAGAAGCACTCCGGATGGCAGCAGAAACATACCATGCCCTTGGAACGATACTTGAAAAACAATATGGCAAAGGTGCTATTAACGTTGGATACGAGGGTGGATATGCCCCGCCACTGCAAAATACAGCAGATGCACTCGATGCTGTTACAAAAGCAATCGAAACTGCCGGATACAATAATGAGGTTAGTATTGGACTTGATAGTGCAGCAAGCGAGTTCTACAAAAATAAAACTTATTACATCGATGGAAAAAACTTGACACCAGCAGAACTTGCGGATTACTACATTGAGCTCACCAAACAATACGACATTGCATTACTCGAGGATCCTTTTCATGAAGACGCTTTTGAAAACTTTGCAGAACTTACAAAAAGACTGCCGGATACTATTATCATAGGAGACGACATTTTTGTAACAAATACACGACTGCTTGCAAAAGGCATAGAGATGGGGGCTGCAAATGCACTGCTTCTTAAAGTAAACCAGATCGGGTCATTGAGCGAATCCTTTGATGCAGCACATATGGCACACAAAAACAAATACAAGGTAGTCGTTAGTCACCGTTCGGCCGAAACGGAAGACACAACTATCGCAGATATTTCAGTGGCTCTTGGAGCAGAACTGATAAAAACGGGTGCTCCGGCTCGAAGCGAGCGAACTGCCAAATACAACCAATTGCTCCGAATTGAAGAAGAACTTAAAAGTGAAGCACAGTACACGAAGCTGTAAAAATAATAGGTATATTTCAGTTCTCGATTGTGATGGCACTGCACAACTCTGCTGTGCAGAAATAACCGGAAACTCTCGATTGTGATAGCACTGCAAAGCTGCACTTTGCAGAACTGCATACGGAGTATGCAGAAAACAACTCTTGATTACGAAGTAATCAAGTTGTGAAGCAATCGAGTGCATAGGAATATAGTATAGATAACTCTCGATTCCCGAGTGCGAAGCAATCGAGTGCAATACAAACAGATACGTTTATACATTCATATACGTTAAAAGAAGAGTGTGAAACTAAATAGAGGAAGTCAATAATTTTATGAAGTATCCTGAGATTGATAAATATGCATCACTCAAATCTTTGATACATGAGTTCGATCCAAGAGCAAAGATACTCACGTTCTCTTTTCTTGTTTTTTTTTTGTATTTGTAAGTGATATTAAACTTGCCGCAATCAATCTTCTGTTTGCGTTTGTTCTTCTTTTAATTTCAAGACTGCCCCCCGTATTCGTATTCAACCGCATAAAGTTGGTTTTCCTGTTTGTTTTTCCAATTTTTTTAATCATGTCCCTGACTGTGGAAGGAAATAGACTCGTGAGCATTTATGGGGTATCAGTGACTTACGAAGGAGTCAGCTACGGAAGTTTAATCATACTGAGAGCAGTGGCAGCAGTTACACTCGTATTAACGATGCTTGGAACAATGAAATTTGATACAACGATAAAAGCACTCTACATGCTGAAAGTGCCAGCCCCACTCGTCCAGATGCTGATGTTCACCTATCGCTACATATTTGTTCTATTGGATGAATTTTCAAGGATGTGGAGGGCGATGAGCTGCAAAGGATTTGTATTAAAGGCAAACATGTACGCTCTCTCGATGCTTGGGAACGTTGTTGGTATGCTCATAGTCAAAAGTTATGAGAGGGCGGATAGAGTGTACAAGTCAATGATCTCAAAGGGATATACCGGAAGTCCAATCAATATGGCTACGTTCAGTATGCTGACAAAAGATTATTGTTTAGCCGTATTAATCATCGGCATCGCTATCCTGTTGCGGCTGTATTCGGTGATATTACCGGTGGTGTTATGACGTCTGCAATACATGTCCACAACCTGAATTACACTTACCCTGACGGGACGGTTGCACTTAAGAACGTCTCGTTCAAGATTGAAAAGGGTGAATCTGTGGCACTGATAGGTCCGAACGGTGCAGGCAAATCGACGCTACTTTTGCACTTAAACGGCATCCTGCACAGTTCCGGATCACGTGGTGCAGTTGAGATTCTTGGCGATACTGTCAACCCAAAGAAGGTGCACGAGATGTCAGGGAAGATCGGAATTGTCTTTCAGAACCCTGATGATATGCTCTTTATGCCACTCCTCGGTGATGATGTGGCATTCGGTCCGATCAATCTTGGCATCGAAAAAGAAGATGTGGCGAAAAGAGTCAGGGGTTCGCTCGGGCGGGTTGGGCTTGCCGGATATGAAAATCGGGTTCCACACCATTTAAGCAGTGGCGAAAAGAAAAGGGCAGCTATAGCAACCGTGCTCTCGATGGAACCGGATATTATTGCTCTTGATGAACCGACTGCCAATATGGATCCAAAAAGCAGGAATGACCTGATAGAGATCCTTAAAAATCTGAAAGATGAAGGAAAGACGCTTCTTATCATCACACACGACGTAAACGCAATTCCTGAGCTTGCAGACCGTGTCATCGTCCTCGACAAGACCATTATTGCAGACGACACCACCCGCGACGTTTTTGCAGATACGGAGATGCTTGTTGCAGTGGGGCTTGACGTTCCTGTGATTATGCAGCTCTTTGAAGTGCTCCAGGTGTTTGGGTATCCATGCGATGTGCTTCCACTTTCAATCGGTGGTGCGGTCAGGAATCTCACAGAGACAATGGAAAACCGGGAAGGGCATATCCATCTGCACATCCACAAACATACGCACACAGCAATCGGTGATGTTCGCAGCAAGTATCAGCACCACCATACAGATGTGTGATCAGTGGGCAACAGCCTTAACTATTTAGCACATTGAGTAAAACACATGACGCCAACCGAACTTAAAAAAATCAGATTGATTGCAGACTACCAGTTTGGTCGTGGTGCCGGAAGCACCCTCTTCCCGGAAGATGTTACTATTAGTTACTCCAACACCAGACGTAT
>RXIJ01000053.1 GCA_004212095.1 Methanosarcinales archaeon
GTGCTGCAATATACGCAATGTGTCGAGGAGCCTGTGAGTATGGTGAATAGAAGAACGATTGATGATGCTGTTCGGATGGAAAAAGAAAATTCAAAACTATCTGCGTTGGATGATGATTTCTACCAGCAGTCTCGCGCATTTCTACAGAGCCTGTATGAAGAACTAAAAAACTATGAACCTGGTAGTTCAAAATATAATATTATTCAGCGTGGATTAAAAAACACCAGAGATCAAATAGAGAAACTCTTTGAGCTTAGAATGTGGAAACTACTGAAAAAATCAGCACTTAAAGGCGAAGATGATGCCACATTTGACACAACAACACTAACTGCTGAAGAACGAAAAACATACAACGAACTGAGAAAAACAATAACCTCGCACCAGCAACTGATATTTAATATTACAGAACACAGGGAACCTGATATAGAGCCAGTAACCGAAGACGCCACGCAGGAACAAAACATTAAAACTGAAACGTCTGACAATAGTAAAAGGAATATAACCGATGAATACATTGTTGTCAGAGTTTTGCAGGATATTCCACAGTTTCGAGGATTTGATATGCATGATTATACCCTGGCGAAAGACGATGTTGCTGTTTTACCAGGCATCAATGCAGATGCATTATGCAAACGTGATATTGCAGTTAAAATTAATTTAAGTTGAGAATAATAAACTATGTCGAGCTTGCTGCCTTTTGTCAAAGATCAGTGGATACTTGCGGTTTCAGATCTCACTTTTAGCATCAAACAAAAGTTCAAAGAAGACAGTAACATGCAGGATGTGTGGGTAAGGGGTGAGATCTCAAACCTGACAAACCATCGATCAGGCCACAGCTATTTTACCCTGAAAGATGCGAAAAGCCAGATTCAATGCGTGATGTTCAAATGGTATGCAAAACGGCTTAAATTCAAACCATCATTTGGTATGAAAGTAATAGTTTTTGGAAGCGTCGAAATCTATGAACAACGGAGCCAGTACCAGATTCAGGTTATGACAATTCGACCTGATGGCATCGGAGAGCTTTATAAAGCGTTTGAACAGCTCAAAACCAAACTTGAAGCAGAAGGGCTCTTTAGCGAAGTACACAAAAAACCATTGCCAAAATACCCACTAACGATTGCGGTGGCATCCTCTTCGACAGGAGCAGTAATCCATGACATTATAAATATTACCAGGCGCCGTTATCCGGTGCATATTATTCTTGCACCAACGCTGGTACAGGGAGCAGAAGCAAGAGAGAGTATTGTAAAATCTATTCAACTGCTCAACCAGATGAATGTGGACGTGATTATTCTTGCGCGCGGTGGCGGCTCAATCGAGGATCTCTTTCCATTTAACGAGGAAGAAGTAGCAAGAGCGATATACCATTCAGAGATTCCCATAGTATCAGCCATTGGGCATGAAACTGATTACACCATTGCAGACTTTACAGCAGACCTTAGAGCGCCTACCCCATCTGCTGCTGCGGAACTGACCGTACCGGACGCGAGCGATATACAACAACAATTGAGTCAATATGACGTGATTCTCAACCATAGGATAAAAGAAAAAATAAGCAGTATTTCTCAGAGGATTACTCAATACGAATCCATTGTGTCCATTAAACGATTAGATGAACTTGTGAACATCAAAGAGCAGAGAATGAAAGAAATGAACAGGTGCCTGCAGAGATCGTTGCATCATAAAATTGATATAACAAATAGTCACTTTGATTCAGTGTATACCTATCTAAGTGCAGTAAGTCCGCTTCACACCCTTGAGCGTGGGTACAGTATCACACTGAAAGGCAAAAACATTGTGAGCAGCATAACACAGATTAAAGAAGGGGATGAGATTGAAATCATGGTGAAAGATGGTACGATCGAAAGTACAGTTAGTGCAAAGAATAACCGAGAGGTTGTATGATAAATGAATGAAGAGCTAAGAGAGAGCAAAGAAAAAGAGGTTGATGTTTGGAATTTAAGCTTTGAAGAATCACTAACAAAACTTGAAGAGATAGTCAAACAGCTTGAAGATGGAAATCTTCCACTTGAAGACAGTCTCGGTTTGTTTGAGTGCGGCATCAGATTCTCCCGACGATGCAGAGAACTATTAGATAATGCAAAACACCGGGTAGACTTACTCACTGAAGAAGGATTTGAGCCTTTTGAAGATGAGGTTTGATTCGTAGGTTACTAAAATAACGCCATGGATATAATGATACGAACCATAAGATTACCCTGAATACTTTTTCATTCTCAATTCTCCATGTCTTGGGATTCATAAGAGCTTACACAAACTCTCAAGATTCAGTTTGACTTACCATATTTGGACACTGTTTTCCAGCTCTTGCGCACAAAGGGTGGGAACTCCTTGTGAGAGTGTATCCAATCTTCAAGAAATTTTTTTGTTTTTGGATCTGACGGGTAACCGCTGCCAACCGGCAATCCTATTTTCATGCCCAATTCTTTTACAAGAGAGTCTCGCTTTACCTTTGCAATGATGGATGCAGCAGACACAACAGGATATTTCTGATCTGCGTGATGCTCTGATATTATCTCTATCTTGTGTCCATAGTTCTCACCAACCAACCTACCAAACCGCTCCGGTCTGACATCGGCAGCATCAAGGTATGCAAACTCTGGTTTTAGTTCTTTGAGCACTCTTGCAAAGCAGATTACCATAACCACATTCATGGTCATCACCTTGCGGAATTCATCTATCTGTGCTGCACTTACTTCAAGCACAAATGTCTTATCCGCTATATTTTTAATCTGTTCTGATAATCTTTCACGCTTCTTTGGGGTGAGTTTTTTTGAATCATCCACACCAAGCTTTTTTAACCGGCCCACATCTGTCGTTAGTACGCCGCCAACACACATAGGTCCGATAACCGGCCCCTTTCCTGCCTCATCAACACCTGCTATTAATGTCATTTAGTAACCATATTATCCTTAACAATTTTTGATTAATGTTCCGCCGCGATCCTGTTCAATAGCTGTAATAATTGGTTCAGCACACAGTCCACAGACAACACGGCAGGTAAGACCGTTTGTTAAAATAAAGTCCGGGAGGGCACGGTCAACACAGGTGTTAAGACCTGAAAGCTTTGAAGCACATATTGTCTCAACGATATCTTCCTTAATGTATATACCCTGTACATCAGTAGCTTTAATAAAATTAAATTTATATTTATTGGCAATCCATGCAGCAATGGTATCACCAGTTACATCCCAGCTGTGTTGTTCCATACGATCTTCCATGCAAAATAAGTGGTACGGTAAAAGCACAAACACTCCATTACCATCGGGTTTTCCCCTCACCGAATTGGCACCTGTCCTGTCACACAATAGCAAACCATATTGTTCCATTGCAAGAAGAGCCATAGAGTGAGATGCATCAGACGAGAGGTTCATACGTGCATCCACGTTTCTTACCATATCAGCAAAAATGCCGCCTCCCGGTACAAGAAGAATACACTGATCACTTTTATCTGCATAAACTGCAAGATCGCTAACCACATCCCTTGCACAATCGATCAGACTTCCACCAAACTTCACAACAAACATCAATACAAGCAATGGAAGCCTTCACACAAATACTTTCTTAAATTAACTCACACTCGATTGCTTCGCACTCGAGAGTTATTTCATGGCATCCTTCACACAAACACTTTCTTAAATTAACTCACACTCGATTGCTTCGCACTCGAGAGTTATTTCATGGCATCCTTCACACAAACACTTTCTTAAGATAACTCCTGTTGTATGTGAATGATTTAAGATGGGCTCGCGGAGATTTGAACTCCGGATCTCCGCCGTGTAAAGGCGATGTCATGACCAACTAGACCACAAGCCCTATTATGAACCTTCAATCACACCCCTCGCAATGAATTATGAGGAATCCCATTGCTGCAAGCCTTAAACTTTTCACAAGGATTTTATCTTCAGTCAATTTAATTAACATTAATTATTAGTTTCTATCTCTATAAAAGGTTAACTGTTCTTCATAGCAATACTTATATGCTATGTATCTAAAGAATGCTACTATGAGAACTGGTGTTGATAGTACTGATTACTCAGACGATGTGCTTGATGTTCAGCTTGGTATTAAAAAATATAAGTGTCTTGATTGCGGAAATGCTTTTATTGGTGCTGGGAAGACTGTTGTCTGCCCATCCTGTCATTCATCAAATGTAGTGCCAAAATGATGATTAAATGGAACCGGGAATCGATAGACAAATAACTATGATGGCAGGTCAGTATGGGATTTGTACCATCTGCGGAACAGTCGCACTGTTGCACACATGCCCACTTTGTGGTAGACTTGTATGTAGTAACTGCCTTACAGCAGAGGGGATATGCTTTTGGTGCAGCAGGGGTAAAATGATATAGCAATACAGGCAAAATAGCGAATTCTAATTTTTTTTAAACGTATATGAAATTATAAACGCAACAACACTCTCTTGCTATTGGAATTCGATGCACGACTTGCTGCACAATCGAGAGTTTTTCTGTACAACGAAGTTGTGCAGTTTTTAAACGTATAGGAAATTATAAACGCAACAACATTCTCTTGCTATTGGAATTCGATGCACGACTTGCTGCACTCGATTGCTGCACAATCGAGAGTTTTTCTGTACAACGAAGTTGTGCAGTTTTTAAACGTATAGGAAATTATAAACGCAACAACACTCTCTTGCTATTGGAATTCGATGCACGACTTGCTGCACAATCGAGAGTTTTTTTGCATACGCCGTATGCAGTGCTTCTCGCAATCGAGAGTTATTTTCACACACGGGGTGTGTGGTTCTGCACAATGAAGTTGTGCAGTTTTTGATATTAGTTACCATTCATTCGACAGATCATCAGGGTGTGACAGCAGTTCATTCACATACAATGGTTTGTTTGTTTTAGCCATGTATAATCGCACCCACCACAGAGTGGTTAATGGCTGAACGATGATTATAGAAACGAACGTGCTGATAAATCCTCCAACTTTTGGCACAGACCCAATAACCAGATTCGAGACAATGGCTATTGCAACGGTAAAAATTAAGAGCAGTATCACATCAAGTTTGTGTGATACAAAAAACCCAAATCCTGTTTTAATGGCATCGATCGGGTGAAGAGATTCGATTACTAATATGTATGGCGCAATAAAAAGAACCGTGATTACTATAACCATATAGGTTATCCAGAGAAAGATTCCAAGGATAAGTGTCCCCACACCGTAACCACCCTGACCACTAAATAGTTCCGGGGATAAAAGTGCTGCAGGTAACAGGAATACGATTCCAACAAGCAAAAACAAGCCAATTAAGAGTTCTGTTAACAAAAGGCTGATAACGTGTTTTTTAGCATAGTTCATCATATCTGCAAAACCTGTGCCGCCCTTTTCTGTTGCTGCCTTGGCCATTCCAATTGCACCAGCTTCAAAAAACGTTATAATAATAAATAATCCAATAATGATAATTAAGAAAGAAAGAATCAGATGAACGACATATGGTTTGATCAGCAGCAGGAGAGAAACCGCCTCCACTGCCGGCATCTCTTGACCCTCTGACATGGAGATTATCTGCAATCTGTCAAAAAATTGAGCGGTTGTATCAAATCCAATAACAAATGCAACTGCAACGCCAACTATGCCTACAAATAGTATAGAAAAAAGAGAGTCCAAAATGAAAGGCAGTGCAATGTTTAGATTGTTCTTCCAGGTTTCAAAACCCTTTTCAATGATTCTTCCGAATTCTTCACTCATACATCCACACAAGCGATATTTGATAAACCCTTAATCCATCACTTATCCTTCTTAACACTTCTCCTTTAGTTGGCTGTTGGGCAAAATTCACCGGTATCCCTGTGGCGACATTGCCCACACCTATCTATAATACCTACCCATAGGTTTAATAGGCTTTTCGTGTAATGATGCTTGTTTATGTGGCAGGAAATATCACGTTTCGGAAAAAAACTTGTTGATACAGGGCTGGTAGGATCTTACTTTGGGAATATCAGCATTAGAGAAGGCAGCAAAATAATAATAACCAGGCACAACGTGCCACTTGATAAGATAACTGAAAACGGGGTGGTAGAAGTCGAGCTTGATAGCTCAACAGATACCAACAGCACCGTATCCTCTGAAACAATCGTTCATAGAAAAATATACCAGATGACCCCTGCACTTGCCATCATCCATGCTCATGCACCATTTGCAGTCGTACAATCACTTGTTGAATTGAAAGACCACATAATCCCTGTTGACGTTGCGGGACAACTGGTTTTGCATGAAATACCTGTTGTACACGGTGGTATAGGGAGCTTTGAACTTGCAGTGAATGCCGGAACCGCACTCAGAGATTACAAGGGAATTATCATACACGGTCACGGAAGCTTTGCTGCTGGTGAAACACTCGAGGAAGCCTTTACAATCACCACACAGATAGAATACAGCTGCAATATTAAGTATTATGTTGAGCTTGCAAAAAAATAAGAAATAGACACTTTTTGAATCATGATATTTGAAAAAATTCGTACAGTTCCCCGCTCAAATGAGCTTCTTGATAAAGCATTTCGCCGCGGAAGCCGTGCTAAAAATGGCAAGATTAGTTACAACACCAAGCGTGAAGCAGAGGCGTCGATGATTATGACAGCAGGTAACATCCTCTCAGATAATCTTGCTAACGTTGTGCGTGATTTTCCAAGCTTTAACGAGATTTCTCCATTCTACAATGAGCTTGCTGATGTTATTGTTGGAGTGGATAAAATTAGAATGAGTCTTTCGAGCGTCCAGTGGGCAAGCAAAAAAATAAAAGAGATTTCAAGAGTTAATATCAGCAAAATATATCACAAAGAAGACCCAAAACTCACACGCCAGTCTGCAATTGGACGAATGAGTTCTGTTGTGAATAGAATATCAAAAGATCTTGAATTTTTAGATGAAACACGAAATAAGCTTCGGAAACTTCCGGATATACGAGACGAGCCAACCATTGTAGTGGCAGGGTACCCCAATGTTGGAAAATCAAGTTTTGTGAAGATTGTATCAAGTGCCAATCCTGAAATAGCCACCTACCCTTTCACTACCAAGGGACTTTTAGTAGGACATTTCGCAAGGGATGGCACACGCTACCAGATCGTTGATACACCTGGGTTATTTGATCGCCCTCTGAAAGAACGAAACACGATAGAGCGTCAGGCAATCCTTGCCTTAGCTCATCAATGCAATATCATTTTATTCATATTTGACCCAAGTGAAACCTGTGGATATGAGCTGGAAGAACAAGAGAAGCTCCATGAGGAACTTGTAAACACATTTAGTGCACCAGTAGTAACCGTGTACAACAAAAAAGATATGGTACGGGAGAATTATCCACTTTCCATGTCCACGCTTACAAAAGAAGGGACAGCCACCATACTGGAGCTTCTGATAGAAAAGATCAGCGAATGTGATTGTTTAGATTGAACCACGAGATTAACACAGCTTGATTACTTCGCAATCAAGAGCTTAACAAACTTCAGGATATAATTTCTTGCAGGCGTTTTTGTTTGATAGCAATTTTAATTTCTCGTGCGATGCGCCTTCCCGTGGACATGTGATCATAGATTAAATCAGCATAGGGCGACCCTGAAACAAAAAAATTTGTGCCAGCAACGATTCTTGCCGAAAGTTCAAACACCCTGAACTCAAGCTTATCAGTCAGCACAGTTTCGAGACAAAAGGGTCCAATCATGCCGCCAAAGAGTTTGATTGATTCTTCAACGACAGCTTCACCCATCTCAAAAATCTTCGGCATCAGGGATTCACGTGCTATAAGGGGTATGTTTCCAGTCACAACAAAAGTAGGATTGATGCCTGATGATTCCAGTTCCTTTGGAGATCCCAACCTGAAAATCTCATCAGCATTGGATTCAACACGCCGATCCATGCTCAGCATCTCAAGAGTTCCGTTGCTCAACTGGTAGCCTTTTTTTACAATTGGTGAGTAGAAATAATGCAGGTAATACCTGGTTCCTAAAATAAACTCCTGGATCGTGTATGGTTGGGTGTTGTCTATCCCATCTTCAAACTCCTGGTGAGTTTTTGCAACAAAAAAACCCCTGCCGCCCTTTGCACCGTGATATTTTACCATCACCGGCCCTTTAATATCTGAAGGATCTGAGATTTTTTGCGGCATAGTAATTCCTGCACGCCCAAGCCATGTCCGCTGCTTTTCTCTATCAGTTTCCCATTCAAGTACTCTGCGATTGCCAAAAGTCGGAACCTCGAGCTTTTCAAAGTTCTTGTATCCAAGATACTCAACAAGCGAACCATGAGGTATTAAAATAACGTTTTTTTCAGTTAATTCGTCAGCATGATTTAAAAAATCGGTATAAGAATCAACACATAAAAACTCATCAGGCTTTGCCCTTGGAAAAGCATCATAAAAACGTGGTGCATTTCCTATACATAATCCCAATGTTTTAAACCCCTCGTGTCGTGCACCATCAAAAATTTGAAGGCTGCTGTGAGAGCAAACCGTGGCAATGACCACATCACTTAGATCATAATCCCCAATCAATTCAGCAATTCGGTTCAAATCAATCATAAAAATAACCCTATGATAACTATGTATCACTCCTATAAAACAACTGTGATAGTGTTTGTTTCAAGCCTTGATTACTGCCTAATCAAGAGTTATCTTAATGTCACAAGCATCGGAAAACCAAACCTGGATTGAAAAAATAGTATATGGCTGAACCATTCAACACTCCCATGCTAAAAATCAGAACGCCGAGGAGGAGATTTGAACTCCTGCGGGACGAAGTCCCACCGGTTTTCAAGACCGGCGCCGTAGGCCGCTTGGCTACCTCGGCAGCTTTTTTAACGTATAGGAAAGTATAAAACGCAACCATGTTCTCTTGCCTTGATTACTGCCTAATCAAGAGTTGTTTTCTGTACAATGAAGTTGCACATTGCTTCTCGTAATCGAGAATTAGAGGCTATGGGTTATCTCTGCAAAGCGCAAGCGTTGCAGTTTCTCAAGTAGCTGTTTCGATACTGTTTTTGGTGTAGGTTTCTGTGTATATTACCTCTGTAATATTAGTGTATTTGATAATTTCTTCAGCAAGCTTTCGTTTTGAAATGACCCATTGTGGCATTTGGGCTATTTTAATTGGTACATCCATGGTAGCTGTGTTGTTGTTTATGTCAACTTCAGGAGTTTCTTTGGTGTAAAGATGCATTAATCTTTTTATTTTTTCAAGTTCATCCTCGATTTTTTCTTCTATTTTGTACGTGTAATACAGGGTTTCGTTTGATAATAGGTTATTAAAATCTACCTGCACACGTCGTCCTATAACTCGGTGAACAGTGCCATATTTTCCGTCTATCTGTACCATCACCCCAACTTCAGGCTTTTGTTTGAATTGGTTGATGTTGTAGCTTTTTATAAGCTCTGGGTCATATTCACCGAACCCCTTTTCTGGTGATATGGAAACTGCACCACTATAACCCACTTCTTTTCCAATAACATCTTCTTCAAGTCCTTCTAATGCATACCCTGCGCCAACGATGATTATTTCTTCATTATAGGAATAGGCGTCGTCATATATGTCGTTGTCTCTGGCTATTTGCTCGTCTGTTGTGTCAAAGATTTCTCCATTTTCATCTTTAATTTGTCCTGTATAGGTTATTTTGATAAAATCACCTTTTTGAATCATCATAATACGATACCTCTCTTTCTTAGTGGTGTATTTACTATAAAAGTTTTACCGTATTGGTAAAGCCCCTACGTAATAGAAAGTACAAAATACTACCATACTGCGCAGCAAGCTCAACATGAATGAACTTTGTGTGTTTACTTAATTATGGCTGTACATATTTCATCCACTTTATTTCTAAACTCGCTTTGACCAAATCCAAGAAGATTTGCTAAGAACATCGCACCTCCAGCTCCAACACCATCTTTTACATCGCCAGCTTCATACATTCGTAATCCTTTAAACCTTGCTTTACTAAAACCAGGATCGCTAATATAAGCCCTGTAACCCAGCGTGGAGGTGGTGTCTAAAAAGTTAGCGGTTTTATCTTCTGCAATGAATTTAGTGGTGGCTATAGCTATGTCCCCCTTGATATCAAGGTGCTTGATTATTGCAAGTACTGCCATCATTTGTGTGCCTCCCGCGAGTATTGTATCCACACCAGACAACCCTTTGACAAGTCCAACAACTGCTGGCATCATTGAATCCCCAAAGAGTTCTACTGCTTTTAATGGATCATCTTTCAAATCTCCAAAGAAGATGCTACTTTTATTCATCGCCTCGTCTACAACTTGATTTTTTATATCAACCGGGTTCTTTGAAAAACTGCTGCTGACCATTGCATCATATCCAATTGCTCGAAGGACACCAAGAGCAGTCGTGGTGCCACCTGGGACACTCTCACCAATCACAACGAAATCAAAGGTTTTGCTGAGCTGTCTTCCAAGCAGAAAGGATTGTTCAACTATCGTAGCAGGACTATCAACTGCTTTCCCTGTTCTGATATCTGCTGATGGTGAAGCGCCAACATTCAGCAACGGTATTACAGGGCGTACCCGAAGTCCTGCATCCACGAAAAGACATGGAACACCTGTAAGCTCCATAGATGCACGGGTAATTACTGCTGGCGTTGGGGTTTTATTTGTCATGGGTGGCTCATCGATGGAGTGGGTCGCACCAAACGTAACAATTTCAGCGTCGCCGGCAGGTGTATACTCCGGAGTTCTCCCGGCACCTGAGATGCCTGGCACCTTAGCTATATCTGTTGTTGAAAGTACGCATAAAAATAAAGGTTTTTTTGGAGAATAATTAGAAGAAGGAACTGTCCAGTTCATAATATGATAATGGTTGTGTTCTTGTATCATATATAAGTTATGATGGCACTTACAAACTATCGGGCCATGCCTAACCTATCACTCCGGTGGATTCTGCAAGATTTACGGCAGCTTTTTCATTCAAACCCCTGCTCAAAATAGTATAACGCTCAGGACGAATATTATGTGCATACAGGAGTGCCTGGATGATGTGTTCTTCTCTAATCCCAAGTTCAGAAGCAGTTGTGGGTGCACCAATCCGGGATAACGCATTCTTTATACTTTGCCAGTCACCGCCGTGCAAATACATCATCATAATAGTTCCAAGACCACACTGCTCACCATGAAGTCCTGAGTCGGGTGCAATCCTTGAAAGGGCATGAGCAAACTTGTGCTCAGAACCACTCGCGGGGCGACTTGAACCAGCAATACTCATAGCAACACCGCTTGACACGAGTGCCTTTATAACCATCCATGCCGACTCTTCGAGCCCGGGTTTGATTGAATCGCTGGAGTTCATTATAATCTGAGCTGTCATCGAAGACAATGTGGATGCATACTCACTGAACGCTTCTCCGCACAAGCGATGTGCAAGCTCCCAATCCTGAACCGCAGTATAATTTGAAATAATATCAGCACATCCGGAAGCAAGCAGCCGATGTGGTCCTCCTGCAATTACCTTTGTATCAGCAACAACGGCAAGAGGAGATTTGGCCTCCACTGATACCATCTGTCCATTCCTGCTCACAGATGCAGTGGAAGATACAATGCCATCATGTGAAGCAGCGGTAGGCACACTGATAAATGGAATTGACAACGTCTTGGATACAACCTTTGCAACATCAATGGATTTGCCACCGCCAATACCAAGTATAAAATTTGTTTTAACTTCCATGCAAAGGTTTTCAACTTTTTTTACCTGTTCATCATTTGCATTATTAACTGCTACCGTGTGAACATCGTAGGAGGAATCTTCAAGTACACCCTTTGCTTTGCTCCCAAAAAGTTTCATCGTGTTCTCGCCACTAACAATGACTGCAGTACCATCAAGCTTAAGTTCAATGCAAACCTTGGCAAGATCGTCAATTACACCATGCCCAAAGATTACACTTCTTGGCAGCTGCATCCATATATGTTTATAATTAATATCCAATATCAGTACCTCATAAAACCATGCTTGAATCGATTAAACAATTTATCTATACATACTATCTATCAGGCATCATCAACGATACCCCATATAATATCGTTGATACCATAACCTATGCTATAATACTTGGTATAAGTATCTTTGCCGTCTTAAAACTATTGTCCTGCCTGAATGTTGATGTTGACAGAAATTTCATACTTGCAATCGTACCCTACATATTAGCAGGCTCAACACTTCGGGTGATAGAAGATACCGGTCTTGTCCAGGCACCATTGAAATACATGCTGGTAACACCACCTATCTATTTTATAGTATTCGCTGTAACCGTACTGCTGCTGGTACTATCGATAAAAATAGCTTCAAAAACACGCAATGATTATTATGTGATATTTGCAATACTTGGCGTCATCTGGTTTGCAGTAAACTTAACCATCCTCGTAACAATAAAAACACCAGAGAGACTGGATATTCCGCCGCTTATTATAATATTTGGAATGGCTGCAACAACTATTGTTTACCAGATAGCAAAAAAAATCAATTTTCACTACTTAACAGATAAGCTCAATATCGGCATTCTTGCGGCCCACCTGCTTGATGCGTCCTCAACTTTTGTTGGAATTGACATGTTGGGATATTACGAAAAACATGTAGTTCCAACATGGTTAATAAACCATACAGGTACAGCAGCAGTGATGTATCCACTCAAACTTGGAATATTTATACCGGTAATATATCTTCTTGACACAGAATTCAAAGAAGAAAAGTACCACACACTCAAAAATCTCATCAAACTGGTAATACTTGTACTTGGATTGTCCCCTGCTGTCAGAAATACATTGCGGATGGCACTTGGAACATAGACAGAAGCTATCAAAGCAGTACTGCAACAACCCGGAAGAGTCTTGTAACAGTGGTTTGTTGTGTTTGTAGGGGGGTTGAAGGTTGGGTTAGGTTTTTCAAAGTTCTCTATACTGAATTCTATAAAAAAACAACCAATGCAGGGAGCAAACTTTAAGTGTCATGCCCAAAAATCAAATTGCTGCAGCACTATAACTTGCGATTGCCGGGAATCGAACCCGGATTAGTGGCTTGGGAAGCCACTGTCATGACCATTAGACCACAATCGCACAGGCGGACATCATTTTATCTGTCACTTCTGCACAACGGGGTTGTGCAGTTGCTGGTTATCTCTGTACACGTTGTGTGTAGCTGTGTACCTGTACGAAGGGGATTATACAGTATATAATAATTACGATTTGTCGGGGCTGTCAACTTACTCAGGTGTTGTATCTTCCCATGTTTTGATGTCCGGTATTCCATTTTTCTTGTTAGAAAGGCGAGTATTCCTTGATATGTCTTGTATTTCCTTTTTATTTGGTTGGGATCGGTCTGTCGATAGTAATTTTCAACTTGATTATTCATTTTGGGGATTGACCTAATCTCTCATGAAGATGTTAAGTCGTTCAAAGCCGGGGATGATCTTTTTTCGCATCCATTTTTGTAAAACGCGTGGAATATAGTCATATTTATCTAATAATTTATTTAATCTATTTATTGCAATATTAAGGTCGTATGTCCTGAATATTTCCTTAATTTTAGTGGAGTATATGCATAATTTAATTTTATCTCGATATAGGATAATTTTGGACTTTAAACGATCATACACATCCTTTCCTATCATTTTGAATAGGTGACCTATGCATAATTGATGTAAAGCTCCCAGTTTCTCGATTATGCTATTATACAGCCTCTTGTGATCTGTTATTGTTGTAATAAGCGGTTTATCTGCAAATATTGATTTTAAAAAGTTGTAAACTGTTGTGTAATCTATTTTCTCCTCGAATATCTATGCATATCGACGATTCGGATCTATGATTAAGTTTAACTGGGTTACAAACCGTTTACCACACTTTTTGCAGAGATATCTCCTCACAGAGATTCTACAACCTCCAAACTCACCCAGTATTGGATTTCACTCCTATAACTCCTACCGAATCACATGATAAGATCCACAATATGGACAAATCGGATTAACAATTTCAAAATAGTTATTTAATAGAAGAACCGCCCCCGTATTCACATGATACGGTTTATTATCCATCAAAAATCATTCTACTATGATCTTCCCCGGTTCAGGGACGCCGTTGGAAAAATCAGACAAGAGAAGCTGAATCTGCGAGATGTTTGTTTTCAAAGTAGATAACATTGTAACACTAATTGTACATACTCTGTTTTCCTTATACATAGATTTTTCGATTTATTTTTGGATAAAAACTTTAATTGTAGGACAAAATTAGATTTAAAAAGAAGATACGGGTGTTTCAGTATGAATTTTTCTATAGCAAGCGCTAACACCCGGAGAGTTTACAACCCCGATATTTCGGCTGTAGGACAAAAATAAAAGAAATCCCTTGCTTATTCTTTTAAAATGCTTGATCTTGAATCAAAAATGTATGTAGCCTACGAAATGAGCTTAAAAAGTGAAAAACAAGCATTTGACAGGGCAATGGGTATGCTAAAAGAGATTTATACCAATATCAATAGCGTGAGACTTGATAAATATTACAGCTACCCATCATATGTCGATAAATTCGAAGAGGCTAAAGTCTATGTAATCCCAAAAAAGAATGCCACACTGAGAGGCTCCTGGAAATGGAAATACACGATGGAAGAATTTGTGCATGACACGCTGTCATATATTGGACAATATTATTTAAGGAATAATTCCGAGGCCAGGTTTCTCGGCAGATAAAAGATGGTTTGGCTGGACAGTGGAGCAAAGAAGGGAGGATCGGATTGATACAGCGATTACATGTACAAATGTT
>RXIJ01000105.1 GCA_004212095.1 Methanosarcinales archaeon
GAGACAGTAGAAGTAATTCAGGAAAGATCTCCGATCTTGATGTTAGAGGATGCTGAAACTATTGAGGTTACGTGGAATAAGAGACTCCAGGCTGGTATTTATGGACTCTCTGTAACGCTTATGGGAAATGACGGTGATGTGGTGGATGTGTGGGGCACTGTAATAGAAGCAGAAGAGAAAAGAGATAAAAACGAGTCTACTGTTCCGGCCCCAACAGAGACACCGGGCTTCAAGGCCTATGGAGCAGCTTTTGCAATTATGCTTATATGTCTCTTGCCAGGACTCTTGAATCGCAGAACCGGGTGATTTTTCAGTGTATGAGCTCTTCATTGCTATTCGACATCTTAGATCACGTCGCAGGCAGACGATTCTTTCAATACTTGGTATTGGGCTTGCAGTGATGATTCTCATGGTGTCCCAGGCAAGTATGGTTGGTTTTACAGAGGAACTCTACAAGAAGACAGTGGACAACATGCCTCATGTAACGGTTGAACCAAAATCAGACGAGGATTATATCTATTTATACCGGGGCCTTGCAGACGATATTAGAGAGATCAAAGGAGTTACCGGGGCATCACCTGTTCTATCCGGACCAGCAACCTTTGCATACAAGGACACGTCACGGAATGTACTCATGCGAGGGGTTCTTGTAAAAGAGCACAACACAGTGCTTCATACTGAGAGAGACATTATCGAGGGAAACTTCAGGGACCTTGAAGTGACACGCAGGAGTGTGATACTTGGAGACTCATTATCTGAGAAGCTGGATGTGAAAGTGGGTGACACGGTTGATGCAACATTTCCTGAAGCAAAACCTACCACCCTTAAGGTGGTGGGAATATACGACAGCGGCACGCCCCATGACAAGACCCTGGCGTACGTACCACTATCTACTGCTCAACACTTTTTTGACAATTCTAACGTGGTAAACAGTATCCTGGTACGTGTTGAAGATCCTGATTGTGCGCAGCCAATAGCGGATGAGATAGGGGCTATGGGGTATCAGGCTTCGAGCTGGATGGAGACAAATCCTGAGATACTGCAGACATTAATGATTGAAGGTCTCAGCAATTTCATCATTCTTGGCATGATTATTGTGATTGCATCCTTCAGTATGGTGAGTACACTATTCATGGTGGTGATGGAGAAGACAAAAGAGATAGGCATGCTTATGGCAATGGGAGTTCCAAGTAGAAGCATTCTGACAATATTCTTACTGGAAAGCGGAATCATGGGGCTAATTGGCCCTGTGGTAGGCGTTCTTGCAGGAATATTGATCTCCCTTTATTTGGGAGATATTACTATGGATATTGGAGAAGAAGCCTACGGTGGTGTAAGTACCTTCCCGTTTGTGGTGAGAACAAAGGATGCAGTTATGATAGTCACTTTCACCTTTCTTTTGAATCTGGTTGCAGGTATATTTCCTGCAAGACGTGCCACAAGACTTGACCCGGTGGAGGCGATAAGCAGTGAATAATCCTGGGTGGATGACCTGAACACCATGTTCGAGATAAATATTGCCCTTCGGAATATCAAAGCGCGCCGTAGGCAGACCACGTTTTCAGTAATAGCTGTCGCACTCTCGGTAGCAATAATAATCGTTTCTATGTCAATGCTGACAGGATTCAGAGAAAACATCATTGAGACAACGATTGAAAACCAGGCACACATTATGGTTTTACCAAAAGAGAATGAAGACTACATATCTCTTTATTACGGACTTGAAGGATTTATACGTGAACAGGAAGGCGTTGCTGCCGTTTCATCTTACTACAAGGGAAATGCTGCTATCCAGTACCGACATAACGTGGAAGGGGCTGTTCTCTCAGGCGTGAGACCTGTTGATGAGGATCGTGTCCTGAATGTGAAAAAGGATATGATTGCAGGTGAATTTGAATCCATCACGAGGTCAGGAAACCGTATCATCCTCGGATCAAAGCTTGCAGACAAATTGGAAGTTGGAATGGATGATACTGTTACCGTTAGCTTTCCAGGATCAAAACCATCCGATTTCAAGATCACTGGAATTATCCAGAGAGGGACATCGGCTGACGAGACACTGGCGTATGCAAACCTTGAGCAAGTCCAGGATTTCTATGGAAAAAGTGGCATTGTGACAGGTATTGGGATCAGGGTTTCTGATGTCTACGCTGTCGAACCACTGGCAGATAGAATTGAACTGGAGACAGGTTATGATGCAGAGAGCTGGATGGAACAAAGTTCAGAGATACTGAATCTGCTGGACACGCAGAAGCAGTTTGTCTTTATCTTCTATCTTATGATCTTTGCCATATCAGGATTCAGCATCGCAAATATCCTAACCATGATAGTAATGGAAAAGGTTGGTGAAATCGGCATGCTACTTGCCATGGGAACATCCAGAAAAAGCATACTTGGAATTTTCTTGCTTGAAGCAGGCATACTTGGAATAATAGGTGTAATCATTGGAACAGTGCTTGGATACGTATCCTGCATATTACTTATATCCTATACAATTCCTGTTCCGCCTGAGATGTACTTTGGGCTCGACCACCTTCCCATCCGAATAGCACCTAAAAATTTCCTCACAGCAGGAACGTTTTCCATGATAATCAACATATTAGCTGGTATAAATCCAGCCCGCAGAGCCTCGAAAATGGATCCAGTGGAGGCGATTCACAGTGTCTAAGGAAAACATAATCCAAATAACAGACCTGACAAAAGTTTATGGTGACGGTGTTAAAATAAAAGCCCTCGATAACGTCAACCTGACGATTGGGCGCGGGGAATTCATGGCAATCGTAGGTCCCTCAGGCTCCGGAAAAAGCACACTCTTGAACATGATTGGAATACTTGACACACCCACAAGCGGAACAATCACATTAGACAGAGTTGATATCACAAAAGCATCTGAAAAAGAACGCTCAAAAATGAGAAACCAAAAACTTGGATTCATCTTCCAGTATCATCACCTGTTACCTGATTTTAATGCTGTGGAAAACGTGATGATGCCGCTGCTCATAAACGGAATCAAACCTTCTAACGCCAGAGCAAAAGCCCATACAATGCTTAAAGAAGTAGGGCTTGGTGAAAGAGTAAACCACAGGCCAAAACAACTCTCAGGAGGAGAAAACCAGAGAGTTGCAATCGCACGAGCACTCGCAAACAGCCCGGACATCGTCATAGGAGATGAACTTACAGGCAATCTTGACTCCGGAACAAGCGAGAAAATCTACGAACTGCTTCGCAAACTCAACAGAGAACACGACCAGACATTCATCCTCGTAACACACGACGAACGAATGGCAGAAAAAACAGAGCGAATCATTAGACTTGTGGACGGCAAAATCACAGAAGATAAATCAACTTAAAATCAAATCATGAGGGTTTGATTTGATAAACAATATAAAGGATGGCGTAGATGTTGCTCTACATGAACACTGATACTTCACGCGTTATTTTTGATCGTGCGAACAGGCTTTTGTGTGGCGGCGTAAACAGTCCGGTGCGTGCTATTAAGCCGTATCCGTTTTATGTTAAAAGAGCACACGGTTCAAAAGTCATTGATGTTGACAGTAACGAATTTATCGACTATTGCATGGCTTACGGTCCAAACTTTTTTGGACATGAACATCCTGCCATAAAAAAAGCAGTAACAGAGCAGCTTGGGCGCGGCTGGTTGTACGGAATTCCAACCGAAGCAGAGGTTGATATTGCAGAGAAAATCACAAACCTGTATCCAAGTATCGATATGATGCGTTTTGTCTCCACTGGTACCGAAGCTACACTTGGTGCTATCCGCATTGCAAGAGGTTACACAAACAAAAACAAGTTTATAAAAATTGAGGGGGGGTTTCATGGTGCACACGATTCCGTACTGGTAAAAGCAGGTTCCGGGGCAACAACTCATGGAGTTCCGGACTCACTTGGAATACCTAAAAGTGTTACAAAAGACACGCTCCAAATACCTTACAACGATACAGAAGCACTGGCCAATGTGATTGAACAAAACAAAACTGATGTTGCAGCATTGATTATGGAGCCTGTGCTTGGAAACATTGGGCCAATACTTCCGGAAAAAGATTACCTTACAGAAGTTAGAAAGATTACAGCAGAAAATGACGTGGTTTTGATTTTCGATGAAGTAATAACAGGGTTTAGAATATCACAGGGAGGTGCACAGGAACACTATGGAGTAACACCTGATATGACCACACTCGGTAAAGTGCTCGGCGGTGGCTTTCCAATTGGCGTAATCGGGGGAAAACGCGAGATCATGCAGATGGTAACACCATCGGGACCAGTATATCAGGCAGGCACATTCAATGCAAACCCGGTATCTCTTGCAGCAGCAGGTGCAGTGCTAAAGCTTATAAAACAAAAAGAAATATATAAAAACCTGAATGCTACGGGTGACAAGCTCAGGGCAAGCCTTGCCGATATAATTATGGATAAAAAGTTGCCGTATAGTGTCGGGGGCACAGCAAGCATGTTCAAGCTGTTCTTTGGAAAAAAGCCAAAAAACTACACAGAAACTCTACAATGCAACAAAGAAGCACACTACCAGTTTTTCCAAAGAATGTTAAAGAACGGTGTGTTTTTACCACCCTCACAAGTCGAGACCAACTTCCTGTCAACAGCACACAGTGAAGAAGACATCGAAAAAACAGTTGAAGCATACAGAATAAGTTTGTGAGGTTGGAATAGGGTTTGGATTTGTTGGATTACTAAGAGCTCGACTACTTCGTAGTCGAGAGTCCCGGCAAGTCCACGCTTGGACTGAACGTCCGAGGCATCCACGAAGCTGCATCACTAACTTTTTTCTCTAAATGATGATAACTTGGTTTTAAGTTCAGAACATTTTTTAATTATCCAAGTTTTTCCCTCAAGCTCAACTTGAAGTTCCAAATACCGTTTTTTTGTTGCCTCAAGTAGTTCAGTTTTTGCTGCTTTATGGGCTTTATCGCCATCACGGCCCCCTCCATATTGACTTTTTTTTATGTAATTATCGATCGCCGAACGCAAATAATCTGGGCCAAGATATTTATTCTGTTTAATTTCATCCCAGAATCTATAACGTTCTTTTATGTCTATTTCGTATCTATGTTTTTTATCGGGGTCACCAATGCCATCATATGGATTCTCTTTTCGAAAGATGTTATCGTATTCGGTCTTAGAATGTAATTTCTTAACAAGTTTATCGATTTCTTTATCAAGTCGGTCTTTTTTCATAAATCCGGTTTGTTTTTTAACTTGTCTGGCATACCACAAAGTTACAATAACCAATATAAAAACAAGAAATGAATTGCTTATTGTACTAATAGCAGCCCAGTCCCATTGTCCATTATTTAAATAGAAGATATCTGGAAAATTCATGTTCCAACTCACGTTTTAAGTCATCAAACCCCATACGTAGGTACGAGGCATGTATGTGGGTTTCTTCGCATTCGGTTTATCTTGATTCTGTATATATCGCTCAACGACATCCCATCCTTGTCCAACCGATCCATGGTAGCAGCTTGGTGCCCATAGATGACCTCCGCACCACTCTTTCAGGTGTGAAAATTCTTTTCTGAGCACTCTACTGCTTCTACCTTTGACCCTCGTGGCTATGTAGCTTAAGGAATACTTCGGCGGATATTTTATGAAGAGGTGGACGTGATCTGTGTTCACTGCCATGTCTATGATTTGAATATCCATCTCCTTGCAGGTTTTTCGGATGGTGCCTTCGGTAACCAGAGCAACATCACCTGTTAAAATTTTACCGCGATACTTGGGTGAAAAGACCATGCGATCGGTCAGCAGTGACACTGTGTGGTTATCGTGGCGAAGGTTGTTTCTCTGTACCATGTTAATCCTGACAATTGCATT
>RXIJ01000054.1 GCA_004212095.1 Methanosarcinales archaeon
AAATTTCAAAAGTTTTCAAAGGAGTCTCTTTTGCAGACTCGCTTGAAAACTATTTTGCTTTAAAAAAATGTCTCGATATGCCAATTTTTATCTTTTTCGGGCATGGGAGACATTGCACAATATATCGAACACTAATTCTACAGCGATAAATGTTGGCACTTTAGATACGATGTCGGAGCAATGATTAAACTTGTTGTGGTTAAGTTTTTCGAGGCGTGTAGCCTTACAGGAAGGTTGTTTTGTCTGATGAAGAAGCCTGGATGCTTAGGTTTCAAAGAAAAAGACAGGATAATGCAAATTCCATCAGATGGTACGCTCCATCATTTTGTGAAGTATCGTTTGGGTGTTGATGGTGTTGATAAAATTATGGATATGGTCGGTGAGAAGATCATCAAACTTGCCGATTCAAAGGATGTTAAATTGGATTCAACCCCGCTTGAAGCCTCAAGATATGATTAACATAGCGATTTCAATCCTCATTATGAGTGTAAGATGGATAAGGCTCATATTACGATGATTGGCACATATCCGGTCTTTATGACATATACCAACGGCTTAGCAGGCGATTCTATTTCGTTAACCTCTCATATAGCTGCTCTTTTAAAAATAAAGGCTGGAATCGATGAATATCGACTTGACGGCAGTTATGATTCTTTTTTGAATCACGACTGGAGAGTAAGAAAAGACAGCCGGGAACTCTACTCGAAGATTAGGCTCATAACATACCGATTACTATTACTAACTAACCTGAAAAACCACATTAAGCCACAAAACTCCTTCGAAAGCTATATTTAACCTAAATCCAAAACAAAAACAAGACCGAAAAAACAAGATAGCTACAGCAATCAACTTTTTTGACTAAATTAAACTCATACAATCATAAAAACCAGATAAAAATTATATGTCTTCTTGACAAGACATGTTCTCAGGATAAAAATCAAAGAAGTCTCAATAGAACAGATAACCATAAAATCAGAAACACGGAATTCTGGAGGGTAATTGGACAGCCTCTTAATATTGAAGGGGAGATTCTCATCCTTGGCCGGAGTTTCTTCTCGGAAGGTACTATAAAGTTTGGGAGGTAATGGGGGCAAGAAGATATCCTACGTGCTTCCGACAAAGAGGAATAGGCGTTATTACGATACGCGTATCTACCTCAACGAATACTTTTCCTACCACGGTCGTTTGATAAGGTGTGGAAAACGGAGATACAAAGATTTTTACTTCTACCTCTTCAAGGCTCATGACCTTTAGCTAGAAGAACAGAAGACGCTGCACAGAAAACTGGACGAGCACGCGATCGAGAATGAAAAATCCAATGCAGGGATGAATAAGGCAGGGAATATCCTTATTGTCTCGGATATGGATGTCAAGAAACTGGAAATTTATCTGCTTTACAAGAAACGAGAAGTGATTGAGAATATGTTTGACACTTACAAGACGGCGCTTAATGCGGACAAGCCCTACTTGCAGGACGATGGGGGTGTCTTTGGACACGTATTCATCGCGTTTCTTTCTCTCTATGTTTCTTTCTCTATATATCCACTGTAAGCTAGAGCAGCTCCTGAAGAAGGCGGAACTCGATCATAGATTCAATCCGATTGATTTGTTGTTAAAATACAGCACAAGGTCTATCAGGTCAATCTAAAAGATCATAGTATGATCACTGAGGTTCCAAAGAAGGTAATGGATCTGGAGGAAAAACTTGGGTTGAATAATTCCCCAATTGATGAGGAGTTAAGGTTTAAAACTATCTAACCCTTGTTCACTCGATAACCGGAACTGTACCTATATGGAAAAGATATAGGCGGCAAAGTAATATTCTCTCTTTGTAACTTATGCAGACAGTGTGTTTGCAGTAAGGTTTTATTTGATAATGGTAATGTGCTGTTTGTATGATTCGAGTTGCTGTTGGCGGAACATTCGAGTTTTTGCATTTGGGGCATCGTAAGGTGCTTGCCTATGCATGTGAGACTGCAAAAGCTGGAGAAGTGGTTATTGGCATTACTTCAAACAGGTTTGCTTCCTTGAAGAGTCACCATGTTGCAGATTTTGATGTACGATGCCAGCCGGTGCTTAATTTTGTTTCGGGTTTTGATGTGAGTGCAACAGTTGTGCAGCTAAATGATGCTTTTGGTCCCGCACTGAACGATTGCTTTGATTATATTGTGGTCTCGCCTGAAACTTTTTCAATTGCTGTTGAGCTTAATAAGAAGCGAAAGGAGAGATGTCTGCCAGAAATTGAAATAATGTGTGTAGATTATGTACTTGCACAAGATGGAAAGCCAATTTCTTCCTCCCGCATTGCAAACGGTGAGATTGATGTAAATGGCATGCTAAATTAATATCAACTTTAAAATTTCACCTGGTTTCTTTTTGATGAATAGTGTGTGTTTCGAGCTGATGTCACGAATTAATAATTCATGTGTTCAGTTCTAGGAGCGATGGTATGTTTTCTCCTATGGTTCTGACTCCTTGTTATTTACTCTCTCTGTAGTTGATTCAAGTAATACTTTTTCTTCCATTCGGTTTTTGTATTTGTCTAACTCAGCCCGAACCTTTACTTCCATATCTCTCCGCGATACCGATCCTCTATCGCGTAGAATCTCTTTTTCATTAAGTACCAAGAATTCATCGAGCTTAGTTATCCAGTCGGACACTATACATTGGTGCTCTTTCAACACTTCTCAGTTCGGCGAATGATAGAAACTGATCAACCAGCAGTTCCAATCTTTTTAGCTCCATCTCCCCTAAATAATTCTTTGCTGTCGTGACATCATGTGTTGTGATTATCTCGCCTTTCCAGTTAGTCAATCCCAAATCAATTTATTTCCATTAACCCGCTCTGATACCAGTTCTGCTGCTGTGTGTCCATGTATGGCATAATGGAATTTGTTCTGAACATTTGCATAAAACCTGTGTGCAAATTCGGTCTTTGAGTTATAATCCATACTGGTCGCAAAAATATCTCTTACTTTTTGGTAAAAATTCTTTTCAGATAATCTTATTTGGCGGACACGTTCAATTAGTTCATCGAAATAATCTGTGTAACCGTTTGCCAACCGTTCGTCATTCATTACGAAACCTTTGACTATATACTCTCTCAATCGTTGCGTTGCCCAGATCCTAAGCTGTACTCCTCTATATGAATTTACACGATAGCCAACAGATATGACCATATCAAGGTTATAATAATCAATTTCACGTGAGATTTGCCTACTGCCTTCGTTTTGAACTATTCGGAATTTCCGAATAGTTGGAATTTCTTCTAATTCACCTTCTTTGTATATATTTTTAATATGCTCATTGATAGTAGGCATAGTTTTTTGAAATAGTTCTGCCATCTGCTTCTGTGTAAGCCACACAGTTTCATCTTTCAGCATCACCTGAATGTTTGGTTCGCCGTTCTCTGTTTGATATAATAGGAGTTGCCCTTGTTCTAACATAGTTCACCAGTTTATCGATATTGGGATTGGTTATTAAACTTAACAAAATGGGTTTATGCACTGCCCAACCCGCCCCAAAAACCATTCGATCCAGATTCACGTCCGACCCCCAACACACGCTCTGCCAGTCTCCCGAAGTAAAAAAACCACGAGATTTAAACTGTTACTTGGTTAGACACAATGTGAGTGAAAATAACCAGTAATTCCTGACTGTAAAGCAATCAAGGCACAATCAATCTTCTGAGCAGTGCTTCGACAATATATTGAGCAACATTGATACCAAGAGCCTGGTACAAACCATATCCGGATGGGGTGCCATTCACTTCAAGCACGAAAGTTCCCTCTTCATCTTCAACGAGGTCAACTCCCGAATATACAGAACCAAGTGCAGATGCTGCTTTTACAGCAATATCCTGTTGTGCTTTCGTGAGCGTACATGACTGTGGAATACCGCCACGACTGAGATTGTTTATCCAGCTTCCTTTTTGAGCTACTCGATAGATTGCACCAATCGCCTTACCCTCGACAACAAAGACCCTGATATCTCTTCCACCATGAGTGATAAACTCCTGGAGATATATAACACCACGTTCTCGAATGATCTCAGGTATGCGATGCAGTTGCTGTTCTTTGATTAACTCAACATCGTACCCTTTGTATCCAAAGATTGGTTTTGCCACAGCACATCCGGCTTCCCTGACAAAGGATGCAGCTTCTCCAACACTTGAGGTCACACAGGTTTTCGGAAGCGGAAGACCAGCATGTTTTAATTTCCAGTATGAAAGGTGTTTGTTTGCTGTAAGCTGGATGGCAGATGGTGGGTTGATAACAGGCATACCAGAACGTTCAAGCTCAAGCAAGAGATCAAAGCGAAAAGCTGTTGATTCAAGCCCACCAGATCCAACATCCCGCACTAGCAACCCGTCCAGATCGGCAAGATTCCTGCCATCACAATTTATGTGGTTAATATCGGATACGGCTTTGCTAAGCTGAATAATCACTGGACGCATGCCCTGTGCTTTCACATTGCTGATAAAGGACAAGGCGGTCCAGTCTGAAGGATCGGTTACTACAATGCCTATGTTCTTCATGGAACCTCATCAAGAGTTTTTACAGTTCTGCATAACGGAGTTGTGCAGACTACAATACATATATTCTTCATGGAACCTCATCAAGAGTTTTTGCAGTTTTACCCATCTTTTTGAAAATGCAGCAAACAAGATTTAACACACGATCCACCTTGTCTATAATGATGCTATCCGGTGTTGCAACGATGTCTCTGCACTGTTTGAGTTCAAAATCAACACGCTTCGATGTTCTTGAAATACCATTAATCCCAAAGGACTTTAATTTTTTCCCACACACTGCTGAAAGCTCACCACTTCTGCTAATCTGGGCATCAAATAAAAAAGCTACCCATGATGAATTGTGGTCAGAAAAAAAAAGAAAGTATTGCATCAATGGCTTGAAAAGAGGTGTCCGTTAACCTATAATTTCGAACACCACCACGTAAATCCCTGAAAAGTATATATCTAAATATGGGCTGTTTTTTGGTGACGTTCGCGTGCCCTACCTTCATTTCAAACCCAAATACGGTGAGCAGCACTTGAAAAGATCAAGTTGTGGCACACCACAACCTATTTACAGCATCCTTACTATGGCAACAAAGTATGCCTGATGTGAGTTCTAAAAATCGAAGTCTTGTTGATCACAAGTGCCCTACCTGTGGAAGCTGGATGCGTACTACCAGAGGGAAAAACGAGTCTGGCTTTGAATATATTATTTATTCATGTCAAGAATGTGGTTTATCTTATCGTGTTGATGCATGAATATGGCCTGGACTGAACCCCTCAAAGTGGACACTTGGTTAAGCTAATAACACTGGGATGGAAACACATAGGAAAAACAAGAAGAAGATACAAACAGGAACTCAAGATCTCAGTATTAAGAGAACTTGGAGCTGGAAAAAACCTTAGACAACTGAGTCGTGAGCACAATCTTCATCCTACTTTGATATGTAAATGGAGACCATTAATATGAAACTAATCCAGATGCTGCCTTCACTGCTAATGGCAATACTTACAAGGAATAATCCAGGATTGACGAACTCGAAAAGTTGGTTGGGCAGCTATATGTCAAAAATAATTTTTTTTAAAAAAAGCCTTGGTAGTTCTGGAAAAAAACAGGGATAAAAGCAGGAGATAAATTCAAAGTGTTCAGATTAGGTTTCATTGAAAAGTGCCACTGAATCGCTTGATGCCAGCAGATGGATGAAAACAAAGTATCAACCGACAATAGAGGCTGGAAAAATGGAAAATCGAGAAAACACACCCCTGAAACAAAACAGCAAATTATAAAAATAAGAAACAACCTGAAAAAAGAAGACAGCTATTTTAGCGGTTCCGAGGCGGTCAAGCAAAATTATGAAAACCAGACTGGCGAAAAAGTATTAAAGTCCTATCTTGCAACTACATCTGTTTGGAAAAGCGGGGCATAGCAACGAGAATTGAAGGACAGGCTACTGAAGAGACGATAACGGCATTGGTAGAAATCTGGAAGATATATCCGATCCTGGAAATATTGAAAATAGACAACGATTCTGTGTTTGAGGCTAATTTGCCGCATGAGAGGTACATTGGTAAACTTGCATTTTTCCTGCTTAATCTGGGCGTATATCCCCTGTATATAGCTCCGAGAAGTCCGTGGGATAATTAGACAGGTGGAAAGATTTAACAGCGTTTTTTCAAAGAATTCTGGAATAAACTGCAGTTCAGCGATGAACAGAAAATAGACAACGATATAAACGATTTTAGTGTCGCTTATGAAAAATATTCGCGGTTAGTTTCAAATAATCTGGAAATTAAGGAGAGAAGTATTAAGCATATAGATGATTTTAAGGACGTAATTTGGGAAAATAAGAGTGTCGAACAGTTTAAGGCGGACAAAATCTATTTTTTACGGATTGTGAGGCGAAATAACGCTAAGAGTAGTGATAAAAAAATATGAATTCATTGATATTTTGAAGCATGAGACAAAATTGCCAAAAGACCTGATCAATTTGTTCATATTTTGTGTTTTGGATCTTAACTTCAAGAAACTGCACAACTTCGTTGTGCAGAGTTGTTAACAACCTTTGACTCTCGATTACGTTAGCAGTCGAGTGCATAGAAAATATATATCGAATTTCAGTAGCAAGAGAACACGGGAACAAAAAAAGACCTGTCAAATTAGAAACACGAAATTTCCGAGGTAATTTGACAGCCTCTTAATGAAATGTGAAAACTATAAAAAGATATATGTACCATCGTTGTGTAAGTTATTGATGATCTTTAACACAATAGAGGTAACAAACATGACAGATGATGACGTAGTATATATCGGAAATAAACCAGTAATGAACTATGTCTTGGCAGTTGTTACACAGTTTAACAACGGTGCAAGCGAAGTAACGATTAAAGCAAGAGGACGTGCAATATCAAGAGCAGTTGATGTTGCAGAAGTTTCAAGGAATAGATTTTTGCCAAATGTAGAAGTTAAAGACATACACATTTCTACAGAAAAAATAGAATCTGATAGAGGCGAATCCAATGTCTCATCGATGGAGATACTGATCGGATAGATTAGTTGACTCTTGTCTTAAATTTAATTTTTTGATAATTTATCATTAGCCCTGTATAACCTTGTGGTGCTGGAACTCAAGTGTTTGTGCGTGGCTCCCACGGGTCTTGGGTTATTTATTTTGGTTTGTTAGGATATACTTTACAAGATCTTTACTAATTCTGGATTCTTTGTTTATTCGTTCTGCTATAGCTTCATCTGAAAGCCCCTCGCTTTTTAGTGTATCAATTCTGTCGTATATTCCTGATCCTACTTCTGAATACTCGTTTATGTCTTTTCGATGCCCCCAAACATCCCCTTCTAACAATTCGATTCCTTGCATTGATAAAAATATTTCAGTGGCTTCTGAGATTGTTTTTTTGTAGGAACCGGGTATATGAATAGCTTTAAGGTCTGTACAGTTTTTAACCAGGTTGAATATATCCTTGTTCGATGGCCTGAATGTCAGGTGGATTATGGACTCTCCCGGATTGAGGGATACTATTTCATTTTTTGAACTTACAACTCTAATTTTCATTTTTATCACCATATCATTTCTTTACAACTTATTTATACCTTTAATATAAAACTTTTCTTTGTGAACTGATTATACTTAACATATAAAACTTTTATCTTGACTTCGCAAGAAGACTCCATACGAAAGCGTGGGGATAAATTGCGATACTGTTTACACAAACATTCCTTTTCCATATTTCACTACCTCTATATTCTTGATGTTGGTGTTAAGAATTTCTCATGGTTCAGTTACAATTCTAACCCAATTACCGTAGTTAAATACTCCCTTGACCTGGCAGAGTGACTCTTTGAATCTCACCATATCGTTTGAATGTATCTTATATCTTCTTGTTGTATGGTTTTGTTCTCTTCTGATGGCTGCTTCCTGCGATGGCAAATGCGTCGTTAAAATGAGATGTCTATAACTTCATCTTGATTCTATCATGTTTTGTTCTGCTGCCAAAAGTAAAGTAAACATTAACTTTTCTTCTGAGAACGTTAACCAGTTTACACCCGATCTAGTTCATGAATACAGTTGATTTTAAGGGCTGTTTTGCCTGTTTCTGCACTTCAGGATGCCCCAACTCTTCTGCGGTTTTGCCTGTTTTTCTTCTGATTGCATTAATGACAGCTTATTGCCAGGTTAGAAACTCTATCTGTTCCACCTCTTGACTTTGGAATAATATGCTCTACCTCTAATGGCACATCTGTCTTTCTGTTTTCTGTTGTTGAGTCTTGCCTTTCTATACCACAGCCTATTCCACTATTTCTCCTGTGTTGACGTTTTCTCAGTCAACTTCTTTGAAATATTTTTTCCAGCTTAAGCTCTTCTGGCAGAAGCTCTTGTTTATCTGTTACCACACTGAAACCGATGTGATTATATCCTGCATCTATTCCCAAAGTTATATCCTGCTTCGCTTCTCCTGTTGGATATAATAACTGTATGGTAAAAGGAGTTCGCTGGACCACATTTACTTTACCTTGTTCCAATAACTTCCGTACTTTTTGAGGTTTTGTTGGCATCAACGGTTCGCCACGCATGTTTAAAACAGGAACTCTCAAGTCCAGTATGCTCTTGCCAGAGCGCTTGTTCCTATCGAGGTTGTTAGAAAGATTTTTTAAACCGGCACACTTAAGAGTCTTTATCTCTATTTAATACCGGATCACAGTTGCTATGGGCTTGGGAAGCATCCGCAGGTGTGTATGTATTTCGCCTCTCTAACTGCTGTATTTTTGTTCTCATTGTTTCTGGTAACCTCTAATCAACTATTGCATTACCCTCACGAACAAGCATCTCCTAAGAGGAAGGTAGTTGACTGCTGGTTATAAACCAATCTTCAGACACTAATGTTTATAGCACATAAGGCTGATGTGTGAAGTGGGAATAATTATGTCGAATTTCAAACGAAGAGACGTGGAAAGAAAAGGTGTAAAAAAACAGCAGGGAATCGAAGATAAACTGATTGAGGAAAACCTTGATGACCTTGTTGCTCCAACAGGTGAATTAGAAGAACTCCCGGAAGAGGATTGAAATACATTGGAAATAACTGTTAGTATATGTACAAATGTGGTCCAGCGAGAATGCATTACAGTGGATGAATCCAGCACGTATGATGATGTTTTAGAAAGATTTGATATCAATCCCGAAACCGTTGTGGTGCTCCAGAATGATGCTCCACAACCATTTGATAAAATTGTCTTACCTGATGGTGAGATAACAATCCTTGTGATTGCATCAGGTGGTTAAAGATTGAGCCTTTCGAATGCTCTTCACACAATTCATGATGGCGTGTGCATCGATGTAGATGTTAATGCTGGTGCAAAGTTTTTCCAGATACAGGGCTACAACCAATGGCGAAAACGAATAGAAGTGCGCGTTAGTTCTGTGCCACAGAAAGGACTAGCAAATAAAGAGCTAATGGTCGAATTTTCCACTTTGTTTAACGTTCCGTTGCAAAAAATATCTATTTGCTCTGGCAGTACAGCGAGCAAGAAAAGCATTAAAATCCATAACATCAGCATTGACAAAGTTTTAAGAATAGTAGAGGATATATTACACGATGGATAAAGAGAAACGACTCGAGCACGTGAAGGAGCTGATAAAAGAACTTGGGATATGCTCACTTGATGGTGCAGTGGTAGTAGTTGAAGGTCGCAGGGATAAGCACACGCTTAGAAATCTTGGCGTTGCTGGGAGGATTGTATTTGCAACCTACGACCCTATTTTCAGTTTCTCAGAGAAACTCTCGCAAATGAATAATGAGATTATAATATTGACAGACTGGGACCGGGCAGGTGAAAAACTTGCAAAAAAACTCATGCAGCATCTACTGTCTTTTGGAATTGTGCCAAATATGCGGTTCCACCGACTGCTAAGCAGTCTTGTCAGAAAAGACATAAAAGATGTTGAGGGACTGGATAGCTACATCGATAGATTGCAGTATAATACTCAGTCGAGTTCTAACTGGAAGTACAGGAAAAGCTATACTTTCCTATAAATTAACAAAAAATAAATAATCACCAGAACAATAGTAGTTTATATTTAGAGGTGTTAAACTGAGATATAAAAAAAGTAATAAAAACAGCAAACCAACTGATGAAGTTATTAGAGTAAGAACACCCAACGAAAAAGAGGGGGAAGTTCTTGGCATTGTAGAAAATATGCTCGGTGCCAATCGAATAAGAGTGCGATGCATGGATGGGGTTGTCCGTATTGGACGAATACCTGGTAAAATGAAAAAACGCACATGGATCAGGGTGGGCGACGTAGTTATACTTGTACCATGGCCATTTCAAAATGAAAAATCAGACATAAAATGGCGATATGAAAGAATGCATGCGGAATGGCTCGAAAGACGCGGCTATCTTAGAGAGTGATAAAGGCATGTTGAGAAATAACACATATAACTTTAGGTATTTGTGTAGAGCCACGAGAGTAACACAGATAAAAAAAAGCCATTTCTGTATTGATTTATTTGATGCACTAATTTAATCACAAAACACAATGTTATGCGCCCCGATAAAAAAATTTTGAAAATAGAAGCTGAACTGGATAAACTGCGGATTAAGCACAAGGATTCGGATAACCACCAGGTAGCCGAAAATGTTTTTGATGATGCAACGTTAAAAACGCTTTATTATCTTTCAAATCGTGGCTATATCAAGGCATTTGGCGGGTCAATCAGCACAGGCAAAGAGGCAAACGTGTTCGATGCTATAGAAAAAAACGATAAAGATGTTGCTATTAAAATATATAGAATATCCTCAAGCAATTTTAAAGCAGTGCAGGAGTACATTATTGGTGATCATCGATTTGAGAATGTAAGACATAACAGGAAAAATATTGTTTTAACACTGGCAAAAAAAGAGTTTCAAAACCTTAAACGAGCACGTGATGCGGGGGTAAGGGTTCCACAGCCGCTTGTTATTGAAAGAAATGTGCTGGTTATGGAGTTTATTGGGAAAAATAGCATTCCATCCTCACAACTTCGAAATGTGAAAATGACATTGGAAGACACAAAGCACGTGTTTGAGCAAATTATCGAGTACATGAGAATCATGTATTGCGATGCTGATATGGTTCACAGTGATTTGAGTGAATATAATATACTTATAGAAGAAGGTGTCACTCCAGTGATTATTGATATTGGACAGGGAGTGCTGCTTTCCCATCCAATGTCTGAACAATTTTTAAAACGCGATGTTAGCAATGTCGTCAGGTTTTTTAAAAAGCGTGGTGTGAATGCTACTGATGAACAAGTTATGAATACTATAACGCAGGGATGATATAATTATGCAATATGTCGACACAGGTACTAATATAATTATACAATATGTTATGATACCACATGAGAGAATTGGAGTTCTCATTGGACCACAGGCAGCAGTTAAAAGAGCGATTGAAAAGAAAACGGGATGTGAAATTCAGATAAGCAGCAGCACCGGCACGGTGGAGATTAGTCATACAGATCCATTGATGGTTTTGCGTACAAGAGAAATTGTGATTGCAATAGGCAGGGGTTTTAATCCGGAAAAAGCCATGCGTCTTTCTAATGATGAAGCACTGGTCTTTGAGATAATCGATATATCTGAGTATGCATCCAGTGAAAAGGACATAAAGCGTGTTAATGGTCGCATCATCGGTGCCGGCGGGAAAATGCGGGAATATATTGAAGTAATGACTGAAAGCAGCATTTCGATCTATGGCAAAACAGTAAGCATTATCGGTTACCCTGAACAAAATCGAGTGGTACGTACTGGCATTGAAATGTTAATTAATGGCTCTCCACATGGGACAGTGTATAATTTTTTAGAGAGAAAACATAAAAGCTTGAAACAACAGTAAAATCCGAGTGTTATCACTATAATCCGAGTGTTATCACTATATCCTTAAATTTTACCCAGAGCACGCGGAGAGCGAGAGAGCCGTCAGAAAACCAGAGCGAGGATTATAGGAATAGTCTTTAAAACTCTGTGTCCTCTGCTTTTCTCCGCGGTGATAAATAACTGTTTTTGGTTCTTACAGAGGCAGATTTATATAAATATTTACCAAAATATTTTATAACTGTAAAACCAAAATGTTTATAAGAAGAAATCGCTAACAAGTCCTGTACTTATAAGTACGGGGTATAATGTCAGAATATGAGGATGAAAAATTGGAGGCTACAAGGGGCGAAAAAATACTCGCTTCCGCTATGGTTGTTTTCCTTCTAATAGGTGGAATAAATGTCCTTAGTGAGTTAGAAGACATTCCAGAAACACCTCATATAAACGCTTATTATGAAAAATATGGTGTTTATAAGCTGGAAAATGTGGAAAGAAGCATTAGTACAGAGTTAAGAATTGCCAGTGATGCCTTGGCAAAGGCTAATGATCAATATCTTAGTGCTAAAGAAAACTACCTGTTTAAAAGAGAGGAATACAGGGTAATACTTGATAAAGGAGAGACGGATGAAGTAAAAGAAAGAGAATATGAAACGGCAAGAGAAGGGTACGAGGAATCTCAAGTAAAACTTAATGAGAAACAAGCTGTTTACGATGAGATCGATAAAAGATTGGATCAAAAGAGGGGAGGAGTATCTGCTGCTCGTAATTTAGCGCGGGACGAATACAATACTGCTCACCAGATATATAGCTTGAAAGTTTTGGCAGTAAGGTTAGCTTTTGTTTTGCCCCTATTGGCAGTTGCCATTGTTACGTTTTTAAAGACTAAGAAAGTGAAAAGCAAGTACACTATCCACGCTAATGCATTCATGGCATTTGCATCTCTGTTATTGATATACATGATTGTAGTGAACGTATGGGAAGTGGTCCATGTAGTCGGTATATCCATTTTAGGGGTAGTTGCATGTGCCATCTCGCTTGCATACCTCAAAAAACAATTCTCCAGCCTTGAGCGTATTTCCATGTCTAGACTAAAGGAAAATAAATGCCCAGGGTGCACTTTTCCTATCAGATACGATATGTCTTATTGTCAAAATTGTGGAAAAAAATTAGCTGATAACTGCCAAGAATGTGGTAAAATGAGATCGATTTTAACCCCCTTTTGCCCAAACTGTGGGAGCGAAAAGGTGATTACAAAAGATGAATGAAGGGGTATAGCGATTTATGTACAGAGGTAAAAAAATATGGCAGAAGAAATATCATTAGAGGAATACAAAAAAGCATATAGGGAAATGAATGCAGAGAATGAGAAAAGGGACTTTCTAATTCATCTGGTAGTGTATGTGTTTGTTAACGCTATGTTTATAACTATTAATTTCATATATTCTCCAGAGGCCATTTGGTTTTTTTATCCTCTTTTAGGTTGGGGAATTGGAATAACAGTACATTACTTGAATGCTGTCCGCTGGATAGAGAAGGCACTTGAGAAGAAAGAAGCGGAAGCAGAGTATAGGGCAAGAGAATCTATAAGGAAATAATGCGGTCTCGTCCAACTGTCAGGGATGCCCCGCAATTTATTCCGAGTGTGGAGAGGTTGGAGCTGCGCAGAATAGAAGATGATGTGATTTGACATGTCTGAGATACGAAAGCATTATTTTCTTGATGAGTACTGCATCATTGCGCCAAATCGAGGTTTTCGGCCATCAGACTTCAAAAAAACCGATGAAGCTTCAAATAGCAAGAAGTGTATTTTTTGCCATGGAAACGAGGAAAAAACACCACCCGCAACAGCAGTGTACACTTCAGTTGGGGTTACATCTGATGAAGGTGGTGTGGTGCGCGACTGGAATGTGCGCTGTATTCCAAACATGTATCCTGCACTCTCTCCCAAGAAAAGCAGCAGTAACCAACTTGCAGAAGATTTCGGTTTTCATGAAGTAATCATTGAAACACCAAAACATGATTATGAACCTTCAATGTTTATGGATGAAGAAATAATCAGGTTAATCCGCGTATATGTTGACAGGTACACCTTCTACATCAACAAAGATGGCATAAAATTCGTATCATTATTTAAAAACTATGGAAGTTCTGCTGGTGCTTCAATAGCTCACAGCCATTCACAGTTGATAGCACTACCTCTTATTCCACCAACCATTAAAAAAGAGATGGAAACAGAAACCTGTCCATTTTGTGATATTATTCAGCGAGAGTCGATATCGGAGCGTCTTATTCTAATGCAAAACAACTGGATTGCTTTTGCACCCTATTTCTCAAAATATCCCTTTGAGGTGTGGATTATGCCAGAAGAGCATTTTCCAGACATGAGCAGGTTATCTGATGTATCTGGTCTTGCCTTTATGCTTCGTAATGTCCTCTCGAGAATGCATGCGTTGTTTGGGAGGTTTGCCTATAACTATGCGTTTTTCCAGTGCACTGATAAGAGGTGCCACTTTCATCTGAAACTATTTCCAAAACTTTCGGTTGCAGCTGGCTTTGAAGAGAATACTAATATTTATATTAACCCGGTATCACCCGAGGACGCTGCAGCACAGCTTCGTCGGTAAAACTGCAGGCATGTGAAAATTCTCGCTGCACGCATCACGCTGCAAAATAAAATCACCATCAAGTACTTCAATTT
>RXIJ01000106.1 GCA_004212095.1 Methanosarcinales archaeon
CAAATCTGCTTGGTTACGAGCCAAAAACCGAGTAGTTTGTTGCTGCCCTCACACATCTATGTTTCTTGTTTGCACAGGCTATAAGAAATAAAACAACGCTAAACCTCATTCTTTGTCAGCAAACAGATAAAGAGTTGATCACTTTTCCCTGTATTATACATGTCATGCTTTGCATGAATCGGATGATCCCCGCAGATTATCACACAAGCATCCGAACCCATGGCTTCAATAATATCTGATATGTGCTGGTCAATTTTCTCTGCAGCAGTAACAAGATCCTTAAAACTTCTTTCCTCGTGAGCATACCGGTCAATAGCCCTGAAATGGATTGCAGTAATAACAGGCTTCTTTTTTAGAATATTTAGAGAAAGCTGCTTGATTTTTATGTCATAGTCAAGCATATCATCACTATCTGCAACACCTTCAACGAGATCAATCTTTGTTCGCATTGCGTCCGCACCCTCGCTTTCTATAACAAGAGCGGCAGAAATGTTAGAATCGACAGCACGTTCAAGCAGTGATTTGATTGGAGATGTAGGCACATCAGCAGTCGCAAGTATCTTGTGTGTGGCTGGATAGCACCCTGTTAGAATCGATGCAATTGCGGGCGTTGTGTGTGACGCTACCGATTTGCACATGATAATAATCCCATGAAGATGTGGCATCACATCTTCAAGTTTCCGGTAGATTGGATAATCAAGGCTATCAATAATTATTAGCACCACCCGCTTACAATGACAATTCCTGAAGCTTGCCATCAATTCGGGTATCACCACACCATCAGCACCTGGAAGTGGTGTTTTTGTCAGCTCTGCAATGGTCGGTGCAATGTCAACGAGACTGTACATAGGACGTTTTGTATTCACTATACTATCTGACTATCGGGCAGGTATTAAATTTTTCCACCGGTTTTTCAGAGTTTTGTTCTGAGTTCATCTACTTTTTCCAGTACCTTATTTACCTCTGCATCATCCACTTCTTCCACATCGACCTCATGCAGCAGATCCAACCACTTTTTATTTTTTAATAGCCAATCATAATCATTTCTCAGTCTAAAATTCTTTAAAACACTGTATGCAAGATTGACTTCCGAAGTTCTTTCTTTGTCTTTGTATGCATCTCTTATTATATTCTCGACTTCTTGTTTATCCTCTGGAATTGAAGACAGGTCAATGGTTAGCACATCATAAAATGTTCTATCTTCGATATATGCCTCCCAATCATTATGCATGTTTATAATTTGTTCATACTTTTTTATATGCTCATAATGTCTAAGTGTCATCAGGTATGTTACATCTCTGCCTTCCCAGAACGCTTTTTCGCTTTTAAACATCTCCGATTTTTCTTCACCAAATATCTCATCCAGCACGTCAAGCATAAAGTCATATTCAAACCTTAACTGTGGGTCGTTTATTATTTTATAGAGCTCTTCCACAAGTCTCTCATCTATGTCTTTATTTTTACATTTCACATCTTCCCCAATCTCCAGTTTTGTTCGGTCAACACCAAGAAGTTCATAAAACGTTGGGGCACCATGGAAAAAAAGCTGCTGCCACACACCGTGGTTCTCTCTGATATAATTCAAGATGGTCTGATCTTTTTCTTTTTCCAACCAGTCAGTATGCTCCCCGGTAAGCTCCTGTCTTTCCTTTGCAGCGTAGTTCTGCGTAACCTTTTTGAAAAGATAAATAATCTCATCGTAATCAGATCGCTTCTTACTGCTGCTTAAGATCTCACAGGCTCTTTTAAGCACATCATCAGGGTATATGGAATATTTCTTCTTTCGTTCATACGCTTTTTCAACTGCATCAGAACTGGCATTCTTTGATACACAGAGCATGCAATAGCAAGTCGGCAGTCCGGCATACAGGTCATCGACATAAACCAAATAACTCTCTTCAAACTTCTGAAGTTTTTTTAGATGCTGTCCTACTCTCGATGTGTCCATGTATCGCGAAGGGATTTCCCAGTATGGATCGTCACATACATAAAGCTGCATCCATTCGTCAAACGCATTCTTCTTTTCTGACATTTTACTCCTTCTGTCTTAATTCCAGTATAGAGCCATCCTTGATACCCATGTCTTTGACCATGCAGTCATCCTCAAGCTCACGATCCTCATAAAAAATACCCATTTCATCGCTTAAAATGTCTTTTTTCACAAGATCACATCGCTGGATACTTTTCTTCGTATTTCCTTTTCTTCATCCCGGTACCGCTCTTTATATCTCGAGAAGTCAGATTTCATCTTTTTGGCTTTAGCCTTCAGTGATGTGATCAACTCCGCATTTTCATCCAGTTCCTTCTTTGAGATGACAACGATTTCACTCTCTTTCATAGGTATTCCTATCTCCTCATTAACAGTATCATTAATTTAAGTTTATTGGTGAAAAGGGCGATTATATTTTAACCCAGTTTTGACAGATTCTACTCTTTTTGATATTGGTCAATCTAAAAATCCGGAATAAAGCTAGAATTAAAAAGAAACGCGAAATTCACAGGGTAATTTGACAGCCTCTTTATGAAGTAACCAAGATTCGATAAACTATTTATGCTGTACTGCGTAAATATAATACAATGATACGTGAGTGCAGACAACATGGATATTTTAGAGGAGAACGATGCGTTTGCGGAGACAGTGGGGAACTCGTACTTGATGATGTTAGATTAAAACGTATTGGCAGGTTCGTTTCTGGTGCACTGCGGCACTTCCCGAATGATGTGGGGCTCGCAATGAGTTTAAAAGGATGGGTAAACCTTGATCTGCTGGTTGAAGTAATGCAAGAACGCTACCGATGGGCAACAAAGAAACACCTTATAGCACTGGTTGAATCAGATGGAAAAGGTAGATATGAAATACAGAACAGGCGTATACGTGCACGATACGGGCATTCAACTAATGTAACACTCGACTTTCCAGACACAACTTTGCCCACACTTTATTATGGTACAAGTGAAGAAGAAGTGGATATAATCTTAGAAAATGGCATCAAACCATTAAAACAGCGCTACGTGCACCTTAGTACGGATGTTGAGAAAGCTGTGAAGGCAGCAAGCATTCACACAGAAAAACCAATAATAATCGAAATAGATGCTACAAACTCGCAGAAAAACAACATTCTGATGATGCAAGCAACAGATGACATCGTGCTCTCAGAGATAATACTAGCTCAATACCTGCGCCGTTTAAAATGATGGAAAAGGTAGAGAATATAAAAAAAATACTAAAGAAAAATGGTTGTGCAGCAGTAGCTTTCTCAGGGGGTGCTGACAGCAGTCTTCTTACTTACCTTGCAAAACAGAGTCTTGATGAGCAGGCAATCGCAGTTACTGCAAACCTATCTTCTCTTACAGAAGGTGAGTTGAGAGATGCACAAGGAATTGCACGAGAGATTGGAATACAGCATTTTATAGTCGACTATGACGAATTAAGTGAAGCTGGTTTTGCTGAAAATAATCCCAATCGCTGTTACTATTGTAAAAGAGGACTTTTTAAACAGATTAAAAGAGTAGCTGAAAAACACGGCATCGGTGTGATTGTGGATGGTACTAATGCGTCTGAGATGAAAGGACGCCGCCCCGGTTATCAAGCTGCCATAGAGGCAGGTGTTCTCATGCCTTATGTTGAATGTGGTGTTACAGCCACAGAAATACGTGTAATATCAAAAAAGATCGGGCTCTCCACTTTTGATAAGCCGGCTATGGCGTGTTTGTCATCACGTTTTCCTTATGGACAAAAAATAACTCGCGAGTCCCTTAGGCGTGTTAATCTGGCCGAAGCGTATCTGAAAAGATCTGGTCTCACACAGCTTCGAGTAAGAGACCATGACAATCTTGCACGAATTGAAGTAGAACCCAAACAATTCGATATAATCCTACACAAGAGTGCAGAAATACATTCTTATCTAAAAAAACTTGGATTTAAGTATGTAACTCTTGATATCAAGGGGTTTCGGAGTGGCAGCATGGATGAAATTGGGAGCTTATAGAAACTGCAAAGCTTGCGTTTTGCAGAAAATAACTATCAACTGCATAATTCTTGATTGCGATAGCAATCGAGTGCAGAAATACCTGTAACCTTCAATTCTTGACTCTTGCAAGCACGCACAACTTCGTTGTGCAGAATCATCCACTCCGTGTGCAGAAACAATTCTCAACTACGAAGTAGTCAAGTGCTACAGCAACCAGGTTCACATAAGTTTGAATGGGGTTAGAGTTATGCATAAGGTAGCAAGGATAAAAGTGATGATGCCAAGCAACATGCGCCTTGTATCGATTGGTCGTACATCATCGATTGGTGGGGGGTGTCCAGCTGCTGCAAAGAATGATAAAAATATCCCCCAGAAGAGCCAGATCGTACCTTCCTGCTTAAGCATGTAAGTTACAACAAGTCCAAGGACTATAATCACAAATGGAGTCAGGCGTGATATATAGCTTGCTTTCTTTCCAAGCATAGCACGGAGCACATGTCCACCATCAAGCTGTCCTGCTGGTATGAGGTTAAGAGATGTTATGAGCATGCCAACCCATCCAGCAAACGCTACCGGATGCATCGACTCTCCAGCATGTCCAACAATGTTTGCTAAAAAAACAAATAATGGGGGAAGCTGGACACCAATCACCTCCCCGCCAACATGCTGTATATTAACTGGTGGAAGTGTGAGACCGATGAGAGTCACAATCACAGATGCTACCAATCCTACAAGAGGACCTGATATGCCAACATCAAAGAGGGCTTCCCGGTTTTGTATGGGACTCCGCTGTTTGATTACTGCACCCATCGTACCTATGATGCTTGGGAATGGTATAAAATAAGGGAGACTGGTTTTCATACCATGCATTCTTGCTACTACATAATGCCCCATTTCATGAGAGCCGAGCACAGTCATTATTGCAATGGTAAATGGAAGTCCCTTATAGATGAGATGCGGCTGTGCTGCTGGGTTCACACCAAACATAGTAGCACCCATAATCATAGTAGTAAAAAATGTGGCAACTGCAAGCAAGATGTTTATCCATACGCGCTCTTTCTTCTCCTCTACGTGTTTTCTGATGATTATGACGTATTCACCAAGATGATACTTAAACTCTGTTTGAAATCCTTTTGTTATAAACAGGTCGTATAACTCTTTCGGCAATTCCTTTTCATCCACAAGAGGTGTGCCGTGAAGCACAACAGCGTCTTCGCCGTAGGTATAGTCATAGACGTTAAAGTAAGGTGTAAGAATGTCTATACAGGTATTGATAAACTCATTCACATTACCGGGCTCAATCCCATCCTTCATAATATTTCAATATATTCATTATCTGCATCTACTAAAACACTATCCCCGTTTCTAAGTATTTCAAAAGGATTTTTTTCCGGTTGATCCACAAGAGGTATGCCTGACATGATTGCCCCCACAGCTACGATAGGCTCACAACGAAGATTAATCATCGCAGCAGGTGCAACATTGTTTTTCTTAAGCTGATAGATTACGTATGAGCCAACAGTTGAACCTTTTCCACAGGGAAATAGTAATATTTTTTCACTGATGCTTTCCCCTTCGAGTTCATGTTCTTTTTCGACTAAAATACCTGTTTTTGGGTCAACACTTCCAAGAAACGAGATAGCTTCTTTGGTGAGTAATACTCTTCCGGATGCTTTTCCTTTTGATATGCGATGAGCTTTAATTTTCATATTTTACTCTTATTCAATTTCAATTCTTCAAGTTTCAATCCCTGGTTCTGGTTTTCTGATGCCTTGCGACGAGCTACCGTTAACTGGTAGCCTTAGGCTGTTAAGGTTTCAATCCCTATTGGGTTTTCTAATGCCTTGCGAC
>RXIJ01000107.1 GCA_004212095.1 Methanosarcinales archaeon
AAGCCTTGCCGCGGAAAAGAAGAAGATTGCAAAAACCTGCGGTCTGAATAAAATCCCATCCAATGCTGATATTTTAACTTTCTGCAATGATTACGAGAGAACAGCAGCACTCTCTATGCTACAAAAAAAACCGGTGCGCACTATTTCAGGGGTAGCAGTGATTGCAGCCATGACTTCCCCGGCACCCTGTCCACATGGAAAATGCATACCCTGCCCGGGTGGACCGGATACACCATTTAAATCAGCACAAAGTTACATGGGAAGCGAGCCAGCATCACTGCGAGCAGTTGAACATAACTATCACCCATACAAACAGGTAGCTGCCCGTGTACGCCAGTTACAAATCATCGGGCACCCTGTTAATAAAGCAGAGCTGATTATCATGGGTGGTACGTTTACAGCACGTGACACCAGTTACCAGCAATGGTTTATAAAAGAGTGTTTTGCTGCACTAAATGATTACGGGAAGCCGGAAAATAATCGTTCTGACCGGAGTCTCCTGGAACTGCAAAGAGAAAATGAAACAGCTCTGGTTAGAAATGTTGGTATGACCATTGAAACACGGCCGGATTACTCGAAAGAAAAGCATATTGATGAGATTCTCAAACTTGGTGCAACAAAAGTAGAACTTGGCGTTCAAACAACAGACAACAAAATCCTAGAGAACATCAATCGTGGACACACAGTGGAGGACACGATACAAGCAAACACACTTCTCAGGGATAGTTGTTTTAAAGTTGGATTTCATATAATGCCTGGGCTGCCAGGGACAACAATAGAGAGTGACCTACAGGTATTCAAGAAGCTCTTTGAAAACTCAAATTTTATGCCCGACTATCTTAAGATTTATCCCACGCTTGTAACAGAGGGAACCGAACTTGAAAAACTCTGGCGTGCCGGAGATTACACACCTCTCGAGAATGAGGCAGCTGTTGAATTGATTGCACAGGTTAAATCAATCCTTCCTATGTACGTGCGTCTGCAGCGAGTACAGCGCGACATACCAGTGCGGCAAATACTTGCAGGAGTTACCAAAAGCCATATTAGGCAGCTTGCAGCAGAACGACTTGCTGACATGGGAAAGAGCTGCCAGTGCATCAGATGCAGAGAAGTGGGACACCAGCAATTAAAAGGCAGATCCCCGGAAGATGTCATCCAACAAATCCACACCTACAAAGCATGCGGCGGTATCGAGCATTTTATTTCGTATGAGGATATAATAAAGAAAATTGTTATTGGATTTGTACGTCTGCGTTTTCCATATCACACACACAGAAGCGAACTTGAAAATGCAGCGCTTATAAGAGAGCTTCATGTCTATGGAAAACTTGTTCCAGTAGGAACAAAAGATCAAGAAGCATGGCAGCATCAGGGGTATGGGGAGAAATTACTGCACACAGCAGAAAAAATTGCACAAGATGCGGGATACAAAAAAATAGCAATTATCAGTGGCGTTGGAGTAAGAGAATACTACCGCAAGCTTGGATATGGAGAAGAAGGATGTTACATGATAAAGAAATTGTAATGTTTTTGTCATGCGTGTTCGATTAAGGGGTGAATCAGGATTCGCCAGAACATTCAAGTCGTCAAAAACGTGATAGTTAAGCGATTTAGATATAAGAAAAAGATGTAATGTCCTAATCCAAGATCGTTAACTGAAAATAGAAAAATTCGTGCCACGTCCACAAGTGATCCGCCAATCCTTCCGACATCGCAGGAGAACTTCTTCTTTTGAACCTGTTTATAAAATTCCAATAGAACTGAAACACCTGGAGTGAACATTCCAGCATCCACCTCCGTTTTGAGAAACCTTTTGTCTTTCGCACCAGCTTACCAATCCGTTACCCAGGTATCCCGTTATAGTTCCCGACATCGGTGGTTTCTATATCGCCGGGATCGGACTCGGCTATCTCTTTGCAGTGAATCCAGTCCCCGCCACCATCCCTTTTACAATCCCGTAAGCACTCGCAATCGGAATTATCAGCAAGAAAATCCATGCCAGATACCTGTAGAAGATCATGCCCTCAACACACAAGAAAATGTGCGCCCGGGTGTTGAAATCCTTATGATGGTTAACCGGTCCGACCGGAACAAGAAGTACATTATTTAGCAGCTTGAAATCATCCTCGACAAGATACTTCCGGTTGTACATCTTCGCAATCTTTTTGGAATGCCAGGTATCGAGATCAGTAAAAACAATAGTCTTTCCAAAGCCGGAATAGCGCTTCTTTTCCACAGCTTCCTCGACCTGTTCCCCCTAAAACCGGCTTTTTCCTGGCCCTGCTGCACCGAGCCAACTTTATAGCCAAGTACTGATCTGAAATCCCTGTGAATGTCCCACCTACCTCTCTCCACGCTGCCGGTATCGCGATCCTTCTTCTTGTCGGTGTGCCTGTTTACAGTATCCATGAAACTCAGTTCCTCGGATATAATAAGGATCGCGGCGGTTTTGTCATAATGGAAGGATTTTATTTTGATGTGTGGCAGTTTTGCTACCATTTCTTTCAGTTCAACGATCTTTTCCGCAGTTCCGGGGTACTTTTGCCACACCTGTTTGGGTTTGCCATCAACTCTTGCAATTTCGGGAGGCATACCAATAGATGTGACCTTTGATCTTCTTCTTTCTCAATGACACCATGTTGTAGCATTATGATAATATCAAAAGTTAGGTTATACATCTTGCATGACCGCAACGTGTCCAATAGCTAACGGTTTTTGAGGGAAGTTGGGGGAGGTCAATTTACACTTCTTTGAAAGTCGAGTTAAAGCAAGAATCATCCGCTACACCCTAAAATATATCAATGGAAAAACCTGCGAAATACAGGACAGCACAATACCCGAAAAACCTGCAAAGGATACGCGAAATGGACAGATAGAAAAAAAATAGACGCATTTCTACACTGAACACTTAAGATGCATCCTGTTCTTCCACAACCACTTCCCCAAACAGTGGTTTGTGTTTAAAAAAAGAGAGGGGAAAGATTAAATTTATTCGATTTCATGGACACCCACTCATCACAGACGCCCAAATTGAGATATGATTCTCAGTGTTCCTGATACAGTTCTTTTCTTCTTGCTTCAAGCATACTGTTTTCCATCCCACAATATTCTGCCGCAGTTAATACCCGTACGTTATGCTCTGCACCCGCATCAAACACTGGCACAATATGTTTTTTCCACTTCAGATCGCGAAGCAGATGATGATCAAGAATTATTGTTTTAAGACTGGTTTTCTCAATAATTTGAATTAAGTGATCGATACTTGCTTTAAGACTGGCGTATGAATAACGATAGCCAAGCATGTAAGTCATTGGGCCATCAATATATGCTACATCAGGCTGATTTTGTATGATAAAATTTGCCTGTGCATCAATACCTGCCCCTTCAACATCTGATGTAAATACAAACACCTGGTCTCTGTCTGATATGGCAACTTCTACCACACAGCCTAAGCGATTGTTTGTACCATGATATACTGGCTGTGAAAAACAAATATTTGTTGCCCCAACATCAAAACTTTGTCCATCTGCGTATTCAACAACCTCTGTTACAGGTCGCATCTGTTTAATAAAATAATCCGCCCGATTTTTCTGGCTCTTGTTGATATTCTCAAGTGGATGCTTTACCAGTGCGGTTTTGTTAGAGAACATATCCACTTTACTCAGGTCATAATGGTCAAAATGATAATGTGTAACAATTAACACATCAGATTCCAAAGCAGCATCTTCTATTCGTTTTTTATGCTCCTGTAGCTGTAACAGCTCACTCTCATGTGGCTGTAGTTTATAGCGACGTGGTCCAAGTGCTGCAGACGGATCAATGAGTATGTGTACACCTGACGTTATAACCAGTGTCGCCATACTCCTTGTGCCCATCGAATCCGATGCGAGTGGAATAATCTTCATCAGTTGTTAAAATGTCAGGAACTTTTCTTCTAACCCTAGCAAAGCTTTGCCTGTAGTAGTTAAATTAAAAATAATCAAAAATATACTTATATAATTCTAAATAAAAACCACAGGATTTTACAGGATTGTTTTTATCAGTCCTGCAAAACCTGTGTAATCTTATGGCTTAGCTATTCTATCTCGATTGCTTCCTCTGCACAGGCGTCAACACATATACCACAATCTGTACATGTTTCATTGTCAATAACAGCCAGTTCATCAACTAATTTTATTGATTCTTCTGGGCATTGCTCAATACATTCGCCACAGCCGTTGCATTTTTCTACTATTACTTTTGCTGGCATTTTAATATCACCTTATTCAGCTATAGATAGACAATATAAATAGATTTCGGTTTAAGCCGGATTGGCAATAAGTCGAGCAGATAATATATATACTTTGAACTATTACCCAATAGTAACAGGCAGGTAAACGTACTGCACGACTTCGTTGTGCAGAACTATATACTACGTATGCAGAAATAATATACTACGTATGCAGAAATAACAGGTCTTGGTGATGTATTGATCAAGGCGATAATAAATCTTGATTGAACAAGATAACAATCGGCGAGTAAACTTTATGGGTGTCGACATTGGAGATCTCTTTAACAAAAAAGAAATCGAACTTTCAAATTTGTCAGGCAAGACAATAGCAATCGATGCTTACAACACACTTTATCAATTTTTAAGTATAATTCGACAGCGCGACGGTACACCACTAAAAGACTCAACTGGAATGATTACTTCACATCTTTCAGGATTGTTCTATCGATGTACCAACCTGCTTGAAGCTAACATCAAACTCGTGTTCGTATTTGATGGAGTGCCCCCTGGATTTAAAGCTGAAACCATAGAAAAGCGGATTCAGCACCGCATCGCTGCACAGGAAAAATGGGAAAAGGCACTTGCAGAGGGAAGCGAGAATATAATGACCTATGCACAGGCAGCATCAAGGCTGGATGATTTTATGGTTGATGAGGCAAAAACATTACTTGCTTACATGGGAATACCCATCGTACAGGCTCCAACAGAAGGCGAAGCACAGGCAGCATATATGGCAGGACAGGGCGATTTTTATGCTGCTGCAACACAGGATTACGATTCCCTGCTTTTTGGGGCGCCTCTTGTGGTCAGGAATCTTACTATTACCGGCAGGAGAAAGCTTCCGCGCAAAAACGTGTATGTGGATGTAAAACCGGAACTATTGAATGTCGAGGAAAATCTTAGCAGGTTGAACCTTACAAGAGAGCAGTTGATCGATATTGCTCTTTTGATTGGGACTGATTATAACGAGGGGATTAAAGGAATTGGTCCTAAAAAGGCGTTGAAATTAATACAGACACACAAAAATATAGATACTGTGTTAAAACATCTCGGCACGCAGATTAAAGAACTTGAAGTAATTAAAAACTTTTTTTATCATCCTGAGGTGCTTAAGGATTACACAATAGAATACAGAAAACCAGTAGCTGATGATATAATCGAATTCTTGTGTGAAAAACACGATTTTTCAGTTGAACGGGTTTCAAAGGCAGTAAAACGGTTGGAAGCAGCTTCGGATTTTAGGCAGAAGACCTTTGATGCGTGGTTCTGATAAAACCTGGTGCATTGTCCTGGAATGTGTGGTTTTTTAATTTTGGCTCTCCCTGTTAAGTACATGGCTTATATATAGCGTTTTCTTCTTTTTTATCTCCACTTTAGCCTTTAAAACTCTTTGGAAGCGTGTCAGGATTAACAGTTCCATATATATCACCCTCCATCTCGTCAACAAGTCTACAAACATGGTATTCATCGATTAAATCTGAAATACTT